>NZ_JBLWEM020000068.1:0-18245 GCF_048287365.2 Candidatus Electronema sp. JC
CGCCGTTGCGGATGAGTTCAAGGAGTTCTGCTGTGCGCATAGTTTTTTCATGGGCCGGTGAATAAGAATTCCGCATTTCTTCCAGAATGTTGCATTCTTCATGATACTGCGCGTCCTCTTGCGCGGCAACGAAAAAGACACCCTTCGACAGGCTCAGGCACCATCCTTCGACAGGCGCTGCGCACTCTTCGGCTCCGCTCAGGGAGCTTGTTCCTGCAAGCGCCTTGAGCGGAGCCGAAGGGCATTTATAGATGCGCAGTTTGATGCCGACGGGAAGAGCAGCGTCAAAAAGCCTGGGAATGAGGAAGACTGGGAAGCCAAAGCCGCAGGGCTGATTCGGATTGAACAGCAGGACGAAAAGGTTTACACTGAACTGTCCACCTTTTCGATCTATTCGTCCATGCGGAGGATTTAATGACTTGTTCTGCTGACTGCCGCCAGGAGCCGCTCCTGCTTTTCCGCCCCTTCTTTTTCAGTGTCCGCAACCGCTTCTTCCGGGACAAGCGGATCAGCCTGCGCACCGCCGCTGTGCTGGCTCTCGGCGCGGGGCTGTTTATTGCCCTGTATTTGGTCAGCCTGCGGATGATCGGCTATTTCCACAGCCAAAGCGAGCTGGGCATCATCCTCAGCCTGAAGATTTTCCAGATGGCGTGGATGATCATGTTCGCCATGCTCATCTTCTCCTCGATGGTCTCGGCGGTCTCCTCGCTCTACCTGTCCTCGGACAACGAAATCCTCTGCAATGCGCCGGTCAGACCGGAGCAGCTCTTTCAGATGCGCTTCGGCACTTCGCTGCTCTATACCTCGTGGATGATGCTCATCTTTTCCCTGCCGATCTTCGGGGCTTATGGAACGATCTTTCATGCTGGCTGGCTGTATCAGCTGCTGATGGCCATGACCGTGGTCAGCACAGCCTTGACTGCCAGCGGCATTGGCCTTGGCGCAACCATCCTCTTGGTGCGCCTCTTTCCGGCCAAGCAGACTAAGGACATTGCCGTGTATCTTTCGCTGCTCTTCGGCATCCTGCTCTATTTAGTCATCCGTCTGCTCAAGCCGGAAGACCTCGCTGACCCGGAGAAGTTCCCTGATTTCGTTGACTACCTCTCCAGCCTGCAAACGCCCGGCTCGGCCCTGCTGCCGCCGTCCTGGGCCAATCAGCTGCTGGGCGGCTATCTGCAATATCAGCAGGTTGACTGGCTGGCCGCCGGACTGCTCCTGCTCACCCCGCTGGTGCTGTTCTGGGCCGGGGAATGGCTGATGGGCCGCTTCTTCTTCGACGGCTTCAGCAAGGCGCAGGAGTCTTTCGGCGGCTGGCGCGCCTTTGGCGGCAAAGGCTACCAGCCCTCGCCCCTGCGCTGGATATTCCACAAAGAAGCCAAGCTCTTCCTCCGCGATTCAGCGGAGTGGTCGCAGCTCTTTCTGGTCGGCGCGCTGATCGTAGTTTATCTCTACAACTTCAAGGCCCTGCCCTTGGAACGCTCGCCCATGCCGACAGAGTATCTCGCCAATCTGCTCGCCTTTGCCAACATCGGCCTGGCCGGCTTTCTCGCCACCTCGCTGGCAGCCCGCTTTGTTTATCCCTCTATCGGCGCGGAAGGCCCAGCCTTTCTCGTCATCCGCTCCTCGCCGCTGCCGCTGCCGCAGTATCTGCTCTGCAAATATCTATTTTACTGCATTCCCTTCACCGCTGTGACGCTCTTCCTGATCATCGCCTCCAATGCCCTGCTGCAAATCAGCGGGCCGATGTGGTGGGTCTCCATCGGCGTGAGCTTGGTGATCACATGGAGCGCACTGGCTTTAGCCCTTGGTTTCGGCGCGATCTACGCTGATTTCAAGATCGAAAGCCGGACTGCGGCGCAGGGCAGCTTCGGCATGATGCTCTTCATGTTCGTCAGCTTGGCGATGGAGCTGCTGATGTTAGTCATCGGCTTCTGGGGCAACTACCGCCTGCTCCGCTTCTGGCTGCGCGGCGGCCAGATTGATCCCTTCGGCGCATTGCTCTCGGCCGGCTCTTTGGCCCTCATTCTCCTCATCGGCAGCCTCGCTGCCTTCTTCTGCCTGAAAAAGGGCCTCAGCAGCTTGGAGCAGTGAAACCGCAGGCCGCCCGCGCTCTTGCCGGGCGGCGGAATCCTCTCCATTTCCCCCCTGATAAAAAGAAATGATCATTTCCAAGCAGAATTGCTTTGCAAAACTGCTTTTTTTCCTATAACAATACTTTTTTCGGCTGCGCTGCCACGCTGCTGCTGCGGCGCGGGTGCGGGGCGGCAGCCTCTGCGCGGCCTGTTATCAGAACATCGAGATTCTCATCATGAGCAAGCATTTATTGGCGTTACAAGATTTTGCCCCGGAGCAGCTGGAGTCCCTCCTCAGCCGGGCGGCAGTGCTGAAGCAAGAGGCGGCATCCGGCATCCGGCATCAGCAGCTGGCCGGCAAGCGCATCTGCATGTTGTTTGAAAAGCCTTCGACCCGGACCAGGGTCTCGTTTGAAGCGGCCATGCAAGGGCTGGGCGGTCAAGTCATCTTCATGCCTGCCAAAGAAAGCCAGCTGGGCCGAGGCGAGCCGCTCAAGGACACGGCGCGGGTGCTCTGCCGCTATGTGGATGCGCTGGTCGTGCGCACTTACGGCCAGCAGGTGGTGGAGGAGCTGGCCCGCTATTCCGAGGTGCCGGTGATCAACGCGCTCACTGATCTGCATCATCCCTGCCAAGTCCTCAGCGACTTGATGACCGTGATCGAGCGGAAGGGCAGCCCGAAAAAGCTGAAGATCGTCTGGCTGGGCGACGGCAACAACATGGCCAACTCATGGATTCAGGCCGCCGCCGTGCTGGGCTTTTCCTTGACGCTGGCCTGCCCGGCAGGCTACGATCCTGATCCGGCGATACTGGAGGCGGCCCGCAAGATCGCCGCCTGTCCGATCACCGTGCTGCGCGACCCGGCAGAAGCGGTGCGCGGCGCGGACGTGATCAACATTGATGTCTGGGCCTCAATGGGCAAAGAAAGCGAGCGGGAGCAGCGCCTGCACGACTTCCGCGCCTATCAGCTCAACGCGGCTCTGCTGGCGCAGGCGGCGGAAGACGCTGTCGTCCTCCACTGTCTGCCTGCGCACCGGGACGAGGAAATCACCGAAGAGGTGCTTGAAGGGCCGCAGAGCGCGGTCTTTGATCAGTCCGAGAACAAGATGCACATGCACAAGGCCATCTTGGAGGCTATGATTCTCGGCGCAGTTTGAGCTGCGTCACACATGGCCGCCAGTCTTCGGTCTTCTCCGTAAAGGTTTCCCGTCATCAGACACAAAGGATGGGAAACCTTTATTTGATTCATCGCTCCTTTTCATCGTTCATTCATAATTTGCATGGAAAACTCCAAAGAGCAAGCGGCTGTCAATATTGAAAGCCTTCGCAATTCAGGTTGGAAAGCAGCGATTAAAGCCAGTGATGGCAAAGGCTATACAAGCATGTCAACGGCTTTGTCAACAGCGGCTCGGACAGCAATTGAAAATGGTCAGTTTTCCGAAGGGAACAGCCTGCGGTTGCTCGCGAATGCTTGTTCGATGATGCTGAATCCCAGCAGTCCAAATGAGCCGTTTAAACCATTGATGGTCATGAATGATGGCAGACGATCATCCTTGCCAATTGATTTTCAACAATCAGATATAAATCTATTAGCTGAATTCGTCGAGGAAGTTGATAACCCGTGGCTTCAAGCTCGTCTCGCCGACCTGCTTTGGCTCTTGCTGGTTAAGCCGAGAAGTTCTAAACATGCTTTGCTCGCTATTGATGCCTACTGCAAAATTCCTCTTGATTTTGATACGTGGCGGAATGATGGCCGTGAGTGTTGGGAACGTGCGCTTCGCTTATCTCTGATGCTTAATGCAGGCGACAAACTAAGCAATATTGAAAATGATATCCTCACGGCATTCAACAATGCAGAACAGAAAGATGGATTTTTTGCCCTTCAGCTTGCTGACCTGATTGCATTGAACAGGCTTGGAAATGATCACCGCCAGTCTGTTGCGATAAAACTTGAAGAAATGGCACGGGCTTTCGATGTCGAAGGTGCTTGGCCTCAATCCAGAGGTTATTTTGAAGCCGCAGCGACATGGCATCGCAAGTCGGATAACGTAACAAAGGCAGCAGAAATGACGGTCGGCATCGCCGAGAGTTGGGTAAAGCAAGGGGAACAAATACACTCACAGCCTTTTTTTGCAGCGAATTTTTATGAAAACGCAATCCAAATATATCGCAGAATTTCCCGCAGCGAACGAAACACCTATCAAGTTGATGAGAAGATAGCAGAACTACACAAGCGCATGAATGATGCTGGGGCCAGATCACTTAATGATATTAATATATTCCAAGCTCCACCAATTGATATCTCGGCGATAGTAGAAGATGCTGTAAATGCGGCGAAAGGGAAGTCGGTAATTGACGCACTGGCATCTTTTGCGAATATTTGTCAAGGGGCGAGAGCAGCAAATATCAGTGAGTCCTCAGAGAGGAACATTCGTGAGCATCCTTTACCAGTTCTGTTTGGTGCAACCAATAGATCGCGTGAAGGGAGCGTTATAGCCAAATGTCCTAGCATGGGATTTGGAGATGCAGAGTCGGAAGAATACAAAACGACCTTGTGGGCTAAAATGATCGATCAGTATCTCATATATATTGAGATAGCCGTGCAGAGCGGTATTTGGCCTGCACTGGAGATTTTGCGTCTTGAGCATCGCCTACGCGAAGAGGATTTTCTTTCTATTGCCAGTAACTCTCCAATCGTACCAATCGAAAGAGAGCGGCTGTGGGCGAAGGCTCTCTTTTTAGGTTATGATAATGACTTTGTAGCGGCATTGCATATCTTAGTGCCGCAGGTTGAGCATATGGTTCGTTGGCATTTGAAATCAGTCAACGTTAAAACTACCAATCTTGATAAAAAGGGAATTGAAAACGAAAACGGCCTCAGCACATTGATGGATTTAACCGAGGTCTCGAAGATATTTGGAGAGGATTTGGCTTTTGAACTCAAGGCACTCTTCTGCGACGCATTCGGGCCAAACCTGCGGAATCAAATAGCGCATGGATTGCTCAATGATCAAGAATGCCTGTCGGTTTATACCGTTTATGCGTGGTGGCTTGGGATCAAGATTGTCTTCAATACCTTCTATCTCGCCCGGCAGCAAAATCCTTGACAGAACACCCCTTGCTGTCTAATCTGCTTGATAAACTGCGCAGTTTTGAGCTTTCCTGCGCATCATCGTGTCGTCCGCCATCAGGCGGCGCGGCGTGGATTGAAACACCGAACCTACATCATGAACGTGAACAAAATTGTGCTCGCCTATTCAGGCGGTTTGGACACCTCGGTTATTCTTAAATGGCTGGCAGAGGAGTACGGCTGCCCGATCGTCGCTTATTCGGCAGACGTGGGCCAGCAGGAGGACTGGGACGCAGTGCGGAAAAAAGGCATGGCCACCGGCGCAGAGAAGGTGATCGTCTCCGACCTGCGCGAGGAGTTTGCCCGCGACTACATCTTTCCCGCCTTCCGCGCCAACGCGATTTACGAAGGCTCCTATCTGCTTGGCACCTCGCTCGCTCGCCCGCTGATCGCCAAGGAGCAGGTACGCATTGCCCAGCAAGAAGGCGCGGATGCGGTCAGCCACGGCGCGACCGGCAAGGGCAACGATCAGGTGCGCTTCGAGCTGACCTATCTGGCCCTCAATCCTAAGCTGAAGATCATCGCCCCGTGGCGCATCTGGACGCTGAACTCCCGCACCAAGCTGATGGAGTTCGCCGAAACACATGGCATTCCGGTGCCGACGACCAAGAAAAGTCCGTACAGCTCGGACGAGAACCTGCTGCATATCAGCTTTGAAGGCGGCATCCTCGAAGACCCGTGGAACGAGCCGGAAGAAGCGATGTTCAAGCTCTCGGTTTCGCCGGAGAACGCGCCTGACCGACCGACGTATATTGAGATAGACTTTGAGCAGGGCAACCCGGTGGCTGTTGACGGCGAGCGGCTTTCCCCGGCAGCCTTGCTGGCCAAGCTCAACCAGCTCGGCGGCGCGAACGGCATAGGCCGCTTGGACATGGTGGAAAACCGTTTTGTCGGCATCAAGTCTCGCGGCGTGTACGAGACTCCTGGCGGCACCATTCTCCGGGCAGCGCACCGCGACCTTGAAACCATCACCCTTGACCGCGAGGTGCTGCGCTTGCGTGACAGCCTCGTGCCGGAATACTCCAAGCTGATCTATAATGGATTCTGGTTCTCGCCGGAGATGAAGCTGCTGCAAGGCGTGATGGATGAAAGCCAAGCCACAGTCAACGGCACGGTGCGGCTGAAGCTCTATAAGGGCAACTGCATTCCGGTCGGGCGCAAGTCCGTAAACTCACTGTATTCGGAAGCCCACGCCACCTTTGAGGCGGATCAGGTCTATAATCAGGCTGACGCGGGCGGCTTCATCCGGCTCAACTCCATGCGCCTTCAGATTCAGGCCCTGAACCGGAAATAGCAATGGCTGATCAGACACATTGCCCGCAGCAGAAATGCTCCGGCAAGCTCTGGGGCGGGCGTTTTGCCGCGCAAACCGCCGCCTCAGTGGAGAGCTTCACCGAATCCATCAGCTATGACTGGCGGCTGTACCGGCATGACATCATGGGTTCCAAGGCCCATGCAAAAATGCTGGCCAAGCAGGGCCTGATCAGCAACGATGAGCGGGATGCGATCATCTCAGGATTGACGGAGATTGAGCAGGAAATCCGCGAAGGCCGCTTCCAGTTCCGGGTGGAGCTGGAAGATATTCACATGAATATTGAGAAGGCTCTGACCGACAAGATCGGCGCGGCAGGCGAGAAGCTGCACACCGCCCGCAGCCGCAATGATCAGGTAGCTCTCGATATCCGCCTTTACCTGCGCGACGAGACGGCGGAGTTAGACACACTGCTGGCTGACGTGCAGCGCGGCTTTGCCCGCCAAGCCCGCGCCAATCTCGGCGTGATCATGCCCGGCTACACCCACATGCAGCGGGCGCAGCCCGTGCTGCTGGCGCATCATTTGCTGGCTTATGTCGAGATGTTCGGCAGAGACCGCGAGCGGCTGGCTGACTGCCTGAAGCGGCTGAACGTGCTACCGCTCGGTGCGGCGGCCTTGGCGGGAACCGGCTTGCCGATAGACCGGGAATTCGTGGCCAAGGAGCTGGACTTTCCGGCAATTACCGCCAACTCGATGGACACCACCGCTGACCGCGATTTCGCCTTAGAGTTCCTCTTCGATTTGAGCGTGATTCAGCTCCATCTCAGCCGCATGGCGGAAGAATTCGTCCTCTGGGCCTCGAAGGAATTCGGCTTCATCAAAATCGGCGACCAGTACTGCACCGGCTCCTCTATCATGCCGCAGAAGAAGAACCCGGACATCCCGGAGCTGATCCGGGGTAAGAGCGGTCGGGTGGCGGGTGCGCTGGTCTCCTTGCTGATGACCATGAAGGGCCTGCCCATGACCTACAACCGGGACATGCAGGAGGACAAGGAGCCGCTCTTTGACGCGCTCGACACGGTTAAGGCCAGCCTGAGCATCACTGCCGAGTTGCTGGCCAATAGCAGCTTCAACGGCGGAAGGATGCGGGAGGCCACGCACGGCGGCTTCATGACTGCCACTGATCTGGCTGATTACTTGGTCAAAAAGAACCTGCCCTTCCGTCAGGCGCACCGGGTGGTGGGAGAGATTGTCGCCTTCTGCCAGCAGCGTGATGCAGAGCTGACCGAGCTGAGTCTGGCTGAAATGCGCCAGTTCTCCGCGCTGATTGATGACGATGTGTTTGCAGTCCTTTTTGTGGAAGGCTCGGTCAACAGCCGGGTCTCTGCTGGCGGCACCGCCGGGGCCAAGGTTGCTGAAGCTCTTGCGCGTGCGGAACAACAACTGGGGATAGCATGATGAAACTGCCTTTGCTGCTGCGAATTTCTGTTTTATCCGGCCTGCTGCTCGGCGGCTGCGGCTACAAGACCCTGCCGGTGGCTCCGTCGGCCATGATTCCCCGGCCTGTGACCGATCTCAGCTATGAGCTGACTGACAGCGGGGCAGTGCTCCGCTGGACTTTCCCGGATCGGACCGTGAGCGGCGAGAAGATCGCCGAAATCGACAGCTTCCAGCTCTACCGGGCTGAGGTTCCTGTAGACGACTACTGCGAGACCTGCCCGGTTCCTTTTGCCGCGCCCATCACTGTGGCGGGCGGCAGTTTGCCGGATAAGGGCAGCCGCCAGGGCAGCTGGGAGGATGCGCCGATGCGGGCTGGCTACATCTACTTGTTCCAGCTGCGCAGCCGCAGCGGCTGGCTGTCTGAATCGGAAGACTCCAACCTGATCTCCTTCCGCTGGGAGAAGCCGTCCGCCAGACCAAAACAGGCGGCGGTGCCTGTTGCCGCAGCCGACCGCACTCCGCCGCAGGTGCCGGGCAATGTCACTGCTGCCCGCACTGCGTCCTCAGTCAAGGTCTTCTGGGATGCAGGCGAGGACAAGGATTTGGCCGGGCACAAGGTCTATCGCCGCGTCGGCGAGGCCGCGCCAGAGCTGATCGGCGAGGCCAAAGTTCCGTACAATTTATTTGAAGATAAGAACCCGCCGCCGAAAGGCGTGCCGGTCTTCTATGCCGTGAGCAGCTTTGACCAAAGCAGTCCGCCCAACGAGAGCCAAAAATCCGCTGAAGCCAGTCTGAGGTGATTTCTTTTTTATCCAAGCTGCCGTCTGTGGTCGAAAAAAGCGCATGAAAACCGTCGTCATTGTCATTCCGGTTTACAATGAGGCCAAGGTCATCGGCAGCGTGATCGAGGAGGTGCGGGCGCATGGCTACGAGCACATCGTGGTGGTTGACGACGGCAGCGCGGACAAGAGCTTCGAGATCGCCTCGGCCTATGACGTGCTGGCCTTGCGCTTGAAGATCAACCGGGGCAAGGGCGCGGCGGTGAAGACTGGGATAATGGCCGCCAACCTCCTTGGCGCGGACGTGGTGGTGACTATGGACGGCGACGGCCAGCATGATCCGGCGGACATCGCCCCGCTCATCGCCCCGATCCTTGCAGGCCGCATTGACGCGGTGCTCGGCTCCCGGATACTTAACCGGGAGACCATGCCGCTGAAGAAGAAAATCGCCAACAGCATCGGCAACTTGGTCACTTGGCTGTTTTACGGCCTTTTAGTTTCGGACAGCCAGTCCGGCCTCCGGGCCTATTCCCGCTACGCCGCTTTGATCATAGACACCAAGGCGGATAAATATGAGTACGACAGCAAGGTGATCAGGGAAATCAAGAACAACCGCCTGCGCTTCACGGAAGTGCCGGTGCAGACCCGCTACACCGAATACGCCAGCAGCAAGAAGACCAAACAGAGCTTCATCAACGGACTGATCACCCTGCGCCGGATGATTTGGAATCTGATCGCCTGAACCCAAACATAAACAGCGGACGTGCATCTCTATCAATTTGTCATCGTGGCCATTTCCTCGGTCATGCTGTACCTTGGCGTCAAGGAGTTCGCCAACCGGGAAGCGGGCCAGACCCTTCTCAAGCTGGCTGTGCGCCTGACTGTCTGGGGCGGCATGGCCCTGATCGCCATCTATCCGGACTTCACCCTGTTCATCGCCCGCGTCCTCGGCGTGGTGGACAACTTCAACGCCGTGGTGATGATGGGATTTCTCTTGGTCTTCATGCTGATTTTCAAGCTGCTTTCGGCCATTGAGAAGATTGAGCAGAATGTCTCCGAGCTGACCCGCAAAGAGGCCCTGAGCGAGGCGCATGAGCGCATCGAGCTGCTGCGGCAGGAAATCAGGGAGAAGAAAAAGGAGCGGGAAAAGGCCGCCTGACTGTGCGGGAGGAGGCAAACAGCTGCGAGTTCTGCCAGCCAATCCAGTTTCTTCCCGCCCCGGCCAGACAGAGAAAGGCCGTTTCAGCCAGTCCGGGACTCGGAGAATTCATTTTACAGCCCGCCTTTTCCGTTTTACAATTCGGCATCCAACTCCAACCCTTGCACTTCAAGCCCGGAGATCATGCAGCCGGGCGGGACAGAAAACAAGCAGTCATGGCTGACAACATCATACTGATCGGCTTCATGGGCGTGGGCAAAGGCAGGACCGCCCGCGCTTTGGCCGCGCTGACAGGCCGCTTCGCCGTTGACACCGACGACCTGATCGAAAGCATGGTCAAAATGAAAATCCGCGACATCTTCGCAGCGCAGGGCGAGGCCCAGTTCCGGCAGCTGGAATGCCGCTGCGCGGACTGGCTGGAGCGGCAGGTGAGCGGGACTGTCGTCTCGGCAGGCGGCGGTTTCTTCAAGGTCGGCAATCTCAGGCGGCTGGGGCAGGTGATTTATTTGCACTCTGATTTGGACGGAATCCTTGAGGCGATGCGCAGTCATCCCAATGCGGCGCAGAAAATGAAAAAACGGCCGCTGCTGCAAGATCTGGCCAAGGCGGAGGCCTTGTTCAACGAGCGGCTGCCGCAGTACCGCGAGGCGGCGGACATGGAGATCGCCGTCCAGGGGCGCGGCAATGCGGACATAGCCGCTGAAATCGCCGCCCGGCTGCGCGCATGAGCGGCGCGCAAGGAGTCTGTCCCGGCAGCGGCGGCCAGACTGAGCTGGGCTGGGAGGCGGCGCTGCGGATTTTCGACGCGCTTTCCGCCTGCGTGATCCTGCTCGACTCCGGCCAGCTGATCCGGGCTGTCAACAATGCCTTCCTTGACCTTGCCGGACTCAGCCGCAGCGAGCTGGATGCCCGGCCTGCGGAGCTGCTGGAGCCGCTGCTGCCCGGCCTCCGCGATCAGCTGACGGAACTCTGCGGCTGCGGCCCCCGGACCTTCCACACCCGGCTGACTGACAAAAACGGCGCGGCGCATCTGCTGGAAATCAATCTGGCCCGCTTGGACGGCGGCATGACGGTCTGCGCGGCCCGCAGCCTCCACGAGGAGCAGAACAGCGGCTGCCAGGAGGCCGCCCTGCGCCGCACCGAGCAGCAGCTCATCGCCGCCAACCGCCTCAAGCGCAAATTCATCGCCAACATCAACCACGCCATCCGCACGCCGATGAACGCCATCATCGGCTACGCGGAAATTCTTGCCGAATCCGGCCTTTCCGAGCAGCAGCAGCGTTTTGTCAGCACCATCCGCAAAAACGGCACGGCCTTGGTCTCGATCATCAACGATGTCATGGAGCTGTCCAAGCTGGAGAGCGGCAGCGTCAAGGTGCTGAAATCCGCCGCCAGCCTGCGGGCGGTGGTCGAGCAGGCCGCTGACCTTTTCGCCGATCAGATCCGGGCCAAGAAGCTGGACTTCACCTGCGAGGTGGAGCCGGAGCTGCCGGAAATGTATGTGATGGATGCCGACCACTGCCGTCAGGTGCTGATCAACCTGATCAGCAATGCGGTCAAATTCACGGAGAAAGGCAGAATCTGCCTGACTGTGACCGGCATAGCCGCAGGCGAGGGGTGCTGGGAGCTGGCTTTTCAGGTCGAGGACACCGGCATCGGCCTCTCGGCAGGCGAGCAGCAGGCCTTGCGCGAGCTGTTTGAGCAGCAGGAGGAGCAGGTCCGCATCCACGACGGCACCCGCCTCGGCCTCACTCTTTGCGCCCGCCTGGCGCGGATGATGGGCGGGGCACTTCAGCTGGAGAGCGCCGCGCACGGTCATGGCAGCCTCTTCACCTTCATCATGCCCGCGCAGGCGGCGGAGCGGAGCAGGCCAGCTGGCTTCTCCGCCCGCAGCAGCCAGCCGCCGCAGGCGCGGCGGGCCAGTCCGGTCATGCTGGTGGTGGACGACATGCCGGAAATGTCTCATCTGGTGAAAATTTATTTTAAAAATTCGCCAATCCAAGTGCTGGAGGCCTCCGGGCCGGACGACTGCCTCGCGCTGGCTTTGGACGCGCAGCCGGATCTGATCCTGATGGATTTGGACTTGGCCGGAGCCGACGGCCGCGACCTTGCCCGGCAGCTTAAAGAAGATCCGCGCACCAGGAGCGTCCCGATTGTGGCCATGACCGGCTTTCTGCTGGAAAAAGACAGCTTGGCTCCCCTCTTTGACGATTTGCTGGCGAAACCTTTTCATCTTCAGGAGCTGCGGCGAGTGGTGCGCCGCCATATTCAAACCGGCCAGACCGGCGCGGCCGGGGCGCCGCTGTCCGGCCAGGCGGAGTCGGCGGAAGATGTCAGCGGGCTGCGGACAGCATGGGACAGCGAAATTCAGGCCGCCTGCGCCCAGGCGCAGATGAGCGGCAATCTTGAGGATGCCAGCGCGCTGGGCCGCAAGCTGGAGGAGCGCGGCCGCAAAAACGGCTCGGCGGAGCTGACGGAGCTGGGCAGAAAGATGCAGCGTTTCGCGCTGGACATTGACATCAGGGGCATGGAGCATGTGCTGGCCCTGCTCCGCAATGTGGCGGAGGAGCGGGAATGAACAGCCGGGCTGCGCGGCCTCTGGTCTTCATTGTTGATGATGTGCCGGAAAACATTCAGATCGCCCTGTCGCATCTGAAGAGCTTGGACATGGACTTCGCCTACGCCACCTCAGGCGAGCAGGCGCTGGAGCGGATGCGCAGCCGGATTCCAGACCTGATCCTGCTTGACGTGATGATGCCGGGCATGGACGGTTTTGAGACCTTGCGGGAAATCCGCAAACTTCCTGCGGCCCAGTCTGCGCCGGTGATTTTTCTCACCGCCCGCTCGGAGCCGGAGGATGTGGCCAAGGGCTTTGAGCTGGGCGGCGTGGATTACATCACCAAGCCCTTTCACGGAGTCGAGCTGCGCTCCCGTGTCCGCAACCACTTGGAGCTGCACCGCTACAAAATGTATTTAGAGCAGACGGTGGAGGCCCGCACCCGCGAGACCGTCCTGCTCAAAGACATCACCATCGTGGCCATGGGCGAGCTGGCCGAGCACCGCGACACTGACACCGGCGGCCATATTCAGCGCACACGGGCCTTTGTCCGCTCTTTGGCGGACGATCTCTTCCGTTCCGGCAAATTTCTCGACATTCTCACCCCGGACTACATCACTCTGCTTTATAAGACCGCGCCGCTGCACGACATCGGCAAAGTGGGCATCCCGGACGCGATCCTGCTCAAAAAGAGCCGCCTCGACCGGGATGAGTTTGAGATTATGAAGAAACACGCCATCTACGGCGAGGAAGTCATTGACAAGCTGGCCAAAATGGCGGGAGAGCCGATGGCCTTCCTGCAATGCGCCAAGGATCTGGTCGGCAGCCACCATGAGAAATTCGACGGCAGCGGCTATCCTCGCGGGCTGGCTGGTCAAGACATTCCGCTGGCGGGCCGGATCATGGCCATGGCCGACGTGTACGACGCGCTGCGCACCAAGCGGGCCTACAAGCCTGCTCTCAGCCATGAGCAGACCATGAACATCATCGTTCATGAGGAAGGCCGCAGCCGTCATTTCGACCCGGATGTCTATGACGCGCTGATCCGGGTGGAAAAAGACTTCGAGGCCATCGCCGAGCGCAACCGCGACGAGTCAATGATGTGACGGCTCACTGCTCCGTGAAGCCCCAATAAGGATAATCCAGCTGATAGCTGGCGATGAGGCCCGGACTGCGCTCGCGGCTGGCCACCAGCCAGAGGTCGTTGCGGCGCAGCTCGGCAGGCTCGCGGTTGAAGGGATCCCACTGCGGCAGCAGCACCATGGCGTTGTCAGCGGAATATTCGATGTCGCCGGAGCCTTTGAACGAGCCGAGCTGCGGCTGCCGGTCGTACTGCCCGTCTTCGCGCCGGGTCAGCTCGGAGATGACCAAGAAGGAGACGTTGAACTCGTCGCGGAGGGCCTCCAGCTGCCGGAGCCAAGCGTCAATGCCGGTGCGCCTCTCGGCGAAATCCTTGAAGGGCAGCTTGTGCAGGCTGTCAATCACCACCAAGAGGCTGTCGGCGTTGCACTCATGGCGGAGAAAATCAATGTGGCTGCGCATCAGCTCCGGGGTCAGCCGCCGGTCCGTCACCACCCGGAACCACGGCAGAAACCGCCGCAGCTCGGCCTTGGCCGCCTTCAGCCTGCCTGCCTCCTCCTCGGTCAGTTTGCCGGCCCGGAGCTGTTCTGCGGCCAGTCTGCTCAGACGGCAAAGGCTGCGCTGGTAGATTTTCTGCCTGCCGTTTTCAAAATCATAATAAATGACCGGGACTTTGCGGCGGGCCATTTCGCTGGCGATCTGGATGAAGAAGCAGGATTTGCCCGCTTTGGGCAGGCCGCCCATGATGTTGATCCCCTGCATTCCTCCCAAGGCGTTGTCCAATTTGGTGAAGCCGGAACGCATGGCCGCGCCGCCCGCCTGCCGCAGCTGCTCCTCAAAATGAAGGAATTCCCGCTCCGGCGAGCTGAAGGGCGAAAACGACTTCGCCTCCCGGATCAGACTGAAAACCGCTTTCTGAAAGTCGTTGCCCAGCTCGGCGGCCATCTTGGTCAGGCAGTGCTGCTTGGGCGCGGCATCCGGCCAGCGGATCATCCGCACCTTGAAGCCCAGCCGCCCGGCGAAGTCCCGCGCCGCCGCATCAGATTCAGGATTTTTGCTGACGCAGACAAAGACGGTTTTCACCCAGGCCAGCCGCTCGGCCTCAAGATTGGCCAAGTCGGAAGCCGAAGCCAAGGCGATGCCGGGCAGGCCGAGCTGGCGCAGGGCGAGCAGGTTGTCCTCGCCCTCGACAACCACCAAGCTGCCGTTCTCGCAGCGCATGATCTCCTGCATGTTGAAAATGCGGAAGCTGGGCGCGCTGAACTCCTCCTCGCCATGCCAGAAAAAATCGTCGGGCCGGTCAGGATGGACGCAGCGGGCTGCGTAGCAGTTGCCATCCTCCTGAAAATACGGATAGACCAGATAGCGGCCATTGAAGCCGATCCGCATCTCTTCCAGCACCGCTTTGGAAATGCCTTGGCTGGCGAAACGGATGAAGAGGTCGGCGGTCATCTTGGTCATGAAGCCGCTGATCTCGTTGTTGATATTTTTTTGCGGGTACTTGATTTTGACCGCCGCATAGTCGCGGTCAGGATCGTAGCCGGGCGCGAGGCTGGTGCTGAGACGGGCTTGGCGGGTGAAATGCAGCGGGAAGCCGCCGGGCGCGCAGCGGTGCAGGCAGCGGCTGTAGCCGTGAAAATGACTCTCAGGGCTGGCGATCACGACCAGCAGCCGCTTTGCCCCTCCCTTGCCCTGCTCTTGGCAGAAGGGGCATTCGGCCAGTAAAAAGCCGTTTTTCAGCGTCGCGCCGGGCAGATGCCGACTGTAAAATTGCAGAACAGGATCAGGGCGGCTCATGACTGACAGAGCAGACGGCGCAAGGCGGAGTCCAGCTCCGGCTCGCGGAAGACGTAGCCGGAGTCCAGCAGTTTGGCGGGCCGGACTTTGGCGCTGACGAGCAGCAGCTCCTTGGCCATGCCGCCGAGCAGCAGCTCCAGGAGCAGGCCCGGCGCGGCTAAGACGGCAGGGCGGCGCAGCGCGGCGGCCAAAGCGGCGGTGAATTCGCGGTTGGTGACTGCGCCCGGCGCGACAGCGTTGACCGGGCCTCGCAGTTCCTCATGCTGCAAAATATGGCTGACAATCAGGGGCAGCTCGCTCAGGCTGATCCAGCTCATCCACTGCCTGCCGCTGCCTGCCGCGCCGCCCAAACCCAGCCGAAACGGCGGCAGCATCGCCGCCAAGGCCCCGCCTTCCGGGCTGAGAACCGTGCCGAGGCGGAGGCGGACCACCCGGATGCCCGCCGCCTCAGCAGGCTGCCAGGCGGCCTCCCAGTCCTGCGCCACTTCGGCGAGAAAGCCTTGGCCTGCGGGACTGGCCTCGGTCAGCTCCTCGTCACCCCGATCGCCGTAAATACCGACTGCGGAAGCGGAAATAATTACCTTGGGCTTCCGCTCGGCTGCGGCGAAAAATTCGGCCAGCAGGCTTGCGCTGTCTGTCCGGCTGCGGCGGATGCGCTCGCGGCGGGCCGCAGTCCAGCGGCCTGCGGCGATATTCTCCCCGGCCAGATTGATGACCGCGTCAATCTCCTTGTGCGGCCCCAAGCCGATGACCTGCCGCTGAATGTCCCAAAAAGGCAGAGCGCAGGGGTCGCGGCGCAGGGCCAGCGGCTGATGTCCCTGCGCGGTCAAGGCCCGCAGCAGCTCCCGGCCCACAAGGCCGGACGCGCCGGAAATGAGGATGTTCATGCTGCCTCGCATCTGTTTTGTTTTTGCGGCGGATTAAAAATGCGCCGCGCCCAGATACCACTGCCAGACCGCCAGAATGCTGTCCTGAAAAAAGAGCCACGACAGGGCGGCCAAGGAAAAAAACGGCCCGAAGGGAATGCGGGTCTGACTGTCTTTCTTTTGCAGCAGCAGGGACAGGCCGCCGATCACCGAGCCGGTCAGCGAGCTGGCAAAGACGACGTAAAGCAGGCTCTGCCAGCCGAGAAAGGCCCTGATCATCGCCAGCAGCTTAATGTCGCCGCCGCCCATGCCCTCCTTGCCGGTCAGGAGGACGTAGCCTGCCGCCACGGCGTATAAAATGCCGCCGCCGATGACAATGCCCGGCAGGCTGATCTTGTCCGGGATGATCTGGTGATGGAGGTCGATGAAGATGACCACGAGCAGCGCGGCGACAAAGAGGAAATAGTAGAATACGAAGGAGGGGCCGAAGTTCCGGTACAGCGCGCCGGAGAGGAGGGCCATGTCCTCGCCCTCGTCCTGCTGGAGGAGGAATTCAAGGTCAAGGAGGTCGGCGGTGGTCCAGCGGGGCTGCGGCATTTTTTCCGGCGGCGTTGGGATTGAAAAACGTGCTGGATGCATCATAACGGCGGAAGAGGCGATGGTCAACGTTTCCGGCGGCTGAATGCAACAAGCAGGCGGTTCAAAACGCTGCGGATGGTGTTTGCTGGCGGCGGCATGGAGCTGCTGCCGGGCCAGACCGAATGCAATCAGCCGCCCGGAACGCCGCATCTGCACCAGAATCGACTTGATCCGCAGCTCCTCACGCTTAATCTGTTGCTTTTTCAAACATTGCGCGTTACAAATGGAGCTTGAGCGGGAGCAGCTCAGGCTCTGTCCGGCGCAGACGCGCTGCGGTCAGCTGCGGACAGAGCGTCATCTGTCGCAGATCAAGCTCAATCTGCGGCAAATCAAATGCAACGGAGGACTGACATGGCTCAATTTCCCTTAGATGCGGCCCACATTCTCGCGCTTGCCGACGCGATGATCGCGGGCTTCAAGGACAACCCCACAGTTTTCCCCTCGCCGCCTGTTTCGTGGTCTGATCTCAAGACCCTGCGGAACGCGGCAGCCGATTCTCTTGAGGGGCAGACAGCGGCTCAGGCAGCAGCCAAGGCGGCCACCGAGCGCAAGAACGCCGACTTTGACGCATTGGACGATGCCATGAAGGACGGCATCTCTTATGCTGAATTCACGGCGACAAGTCCGGCCGAGCTTGGCCTGATCGGCTGGGGGCCAAGGGCGGAGCCGACCCCGCTTGCCGTTCCCGGCCAGCCGCTTGTTCTGGAGATTGTCCGTCAGGATGCGGACGCGCTGGAATTGGATTGGAAAAAGCCGAGAACCGGCGGCAAGACGGCCTTTTACCGGGCGGAAATGCGAACAGTCAATCCGGCTGGCGAATGGACGCTGAAGGAAACGGCCACCTCAACCAAGATTGATCTGACCGGCATTCCCGGCGGGACGCAGCTGGAGTTCCGCATTGTCGCGGAAAATGCGGCTGGGCGCGGAATACCGAGCAACACCGTGACGGCGGTGCTGTAACGACGGCGCGGGCGGCCTGCTATCTTCTTGCCAGATATTCCTGAAGCTGCTTGTGCAGGAAATGGTAGCTGCCGCCCACCCGCTGCAAAAGCAGACGGCAGTCATACGCCATGAGCAGCTGGTGCTATAGTTCTTTGACTTGGAAACTGGTGATTTTCTTTGCCGCCTTGATGAATTTCCTGTCAAAAGTTGCCAGAGAATCACAATGCCGTGATCCCGCCAAGTGCAGCGCATCCGCAAAATCCATTCCCTGCTGATGCCATGCAATCGCATCGGCAACAACGGCCTGTTCCTGCAAGGTGACATTCGGAAGACCGAAAAGGAACTGAAATGCCTCAGCAATCGCCGCCGGTTTCAAGTGATATGCGTAACCAGGGCAAACGCATGACTTTTATAGTCCTGCCAATATCTTACCGAGGAAGACATTGTCCCATCCGGCTTTAAGCCTTTTGCTTTTCACGCTGAGTTCAGTTTTTTCCTGTTTCAGGAGATTAAGCGCAATATGCCGAAGA
>NZ_JBLWEM020000069.1:0-28624 GCF_048287365.2 Candidatus Electronema sp. JC
CTTGATTTGCTGACTCCGAAACGCAGAGCCGTCTCTTCAAAGCTCAGACCGTCCTGGTCTTTGATCTCCAAAACCTTCCGTCGAAAATCTATTGAGTATGCCATACTCACAGTGTAGTCATTTTATACTGCTTTGGCTATAAGGTCGCAGACATGACAGATTTGGAGCCGCGCAGGGCTGACTCATTCCCAAGCCGCCGCCAGCCGCGCCGCCAGCTCCTCAAACTGCTCGTCAAAGGGCGCATGGCCGCGCAGGCCGATCTCGTAGGCCGGGTCGTCGCCCTCTCCCTTGCGGCCAAAGGAAGACCGCCAAGCCGCCTGCGCCGACTTGCCTTTCGCCCAAGCCAAGCTACTTTCTGGGTAGAAATGCAGCGGCTGGCGCAGCCCTTCATGAAAATGGCTGATCAGCGCGGCCAGCTCGGCCTGCGGGTCGGCCACCGCCTCCAGCCGCACTGTGCTGTCCTTGCCGACATGCACCGAGCATGGATCCACGCCTTCCGGCTGGAGCAGCAGCAGGGCCAGATGGTGAATCCAGAGCTGGAGCCGGTCTTTGGCCTTGAGATTGGCGGGGCGGAAGGTGACTCTGCCGCAGCGGCAGAGCGAGGTCAGCCGCCCGGTCAGGCGCACGCCGTCAACCGTCAGATTGACCTCGGCAGGCTCGACCGGCTGCCGCAGCAGCGGCTCCACCTTGCCCAGCAGCTCCGCCGCCTCTTCGGTTGACTGCTGATGGAGCAGCGGGCCGAAACCGCCGCCGGGCAGGCCGCCAGCGGCCCGCCAGCGGTGCAGGGGGCAGGCTGTCTCCCTGCCGCCGCGCAGCTCCAGCAGGATTTCCTCGGCAAACTGATAGCGTTGCAGCTGGTCGAGGACAAAGGCTTCGCTCTCCGGCAGCAGCGGCTCATCCGGCAGAGCGGCGCGCAGTCCAAGCCGCTGCTCAAGGAAAAAGCGCACTGGATGCCGCCAGAAACGGACAAGCTGACTGATGTCAATCTGACGGAGGAACTGCTCGGTCTTGGGCAAAGGGCGGCTGACAAAGGCGGGCGGAGTCTGATCAGCAGCGGGCAGCCAGTCCTCCCGGTAGGAGGCGGTGGCCGGATCGCCGCTGAAGCAGCGGCGGCTGAAGGGCTGAAGCGGATGCTCCACAGTCAGCGCATCGGCTGCGGCTTTGCCGTCCGTGGTCCGCCAGCCCCGGTTGATATAGTCACGCAGCTCCGCCGCCGCTGTCGAGAGCGGGCGGGGTTTGTTGTCGCGCAGGTCTCGTCCAGCCCAAGAGACCGCGAAGCAGCTCCGGGCCGAGAGCAGGGCCTCCAGAAAAAGATAGCGGTCGTCGTCGCGGCGGCTGCGGTCGCCTGCTCTCCGCTGACCGGCCATCAGGTCAAAGGCGGGCGGACGCTGCGAGCGCGGGAAGTCGCCGTCGTTCATGCCTAACAGCCAGACCACCTTGAACGGCACCGAGCGCATCGGCACCATGTTGCAGAAGGTGACGCGTCCGGCTAAGAAGGCCTGCCCGCCTGCCGGAGCAGCAAGGAGCTGCTGGAAATGCCGCCGCACCACGCTCAGGCTGAGAGGCTGCTTGAACCCTGCCCGGCGGCAGCTCTCGGCAAAGTCGGCCACAGTCTGGCGGAGCAGGAGCAGGCCCTCCTCGTGCGCGCTGCCGCCGCTGTCCAAGAAGCGTTCGATCAGGCTGAGGAAGATGCCTGACCAGCTCTCCGGCGGCAGCGGGCGGGCGGTCTGGCGGCGCAGGCGGATCAGACTGCGGATGAACTCCGCCAGACTGCCGAGCCAGTCCCCGCCCTCGTGCAGGCCGCCGCTCACCGGCATGATTCCCTGCCACGGCTCCTCCAGCGGCCCGGTCAGGCAGCCGAGCAGCAGCCGGTCCAATCCTGCCTCCCAGGTATGAAAGCCGCTGTCCGCTGCGGCGTTCCTCCGCTCCAGCCCCTGCCGGATTCCTGCCGCCGCAATCCGCGCCCGCAGCACAGGCACGTCCGCCTCAGTCAAACTGAAGCGGGCGAGAATGGCCGGATTCTCCAAGACCGCAGCCAGTTCCGGGGCGGCGCAGCGGCTGCTGACTGTTTGCAGCAGACTGAGGAAGCCCTCGATCACCGGCTGCTCTTCCCGGCGGGACTGATCGGCAATCGACCAAGGGATGCGCAGCCTGCCCTCCGCCGAACCGAACACGCCTGCCACAGCGGCGGCATAGCGGCTGACATCCGGGGCCATGACTAGCACCTCCCCCGGCTTCAAAGCGGGATCAGCGGCGAAGAGATCAAGCAGGCGGTCGTGCAGGACTTGAATCTCCCGCATCTGGCTGTGACAGCAGTGGAAACGGATGGACTGATCCGCCGGATGCAGCGGCAGGGCTTCTGCCGGGCTGCGGTCGCGCAGATCAAGAATATCCCCCTGTATCTGGCCGAGCAGGGTCTCCTGCGGCGGCAGCTCGTAGAGGTCGCGCTCCTCAACCACCGGCTGCGTGTTCATCAGGAGCTGGAAGAATTCACGGCCCAAGCCGCCGAGCGAGGCTAAGAGCGGATTGCCGACGCTGTAATACCGGCTCAGATCATCAACACCCCTGCGCCGCCAGTTCTGCCGCCGCAAAGCGAGCAGCCGCTCCGGCATGATGTCGTCCCACGCCTCGCGGCACGGGCTGAAGTGGAAAATGCGGATGTCAACGTGGCGGCTGATCTGACTGAGCACCTCCAGATACGCAGGCGCGAGCGAGTTGATGCCGAAGATGCAGACCCGCTTGGGCAGGCTTTCGGTGCGCAGGCTGCCCTGCTGTGCCGCAGCGAGGAAACGCTCCAGCACCTCTGCCCGGTGCCTGCCGCCGCCGTCAGTTAGCTGCCGCCAGAGGAGGGCCTGCCAATGCGACTCCTTGCCTTGCTCCCACGCCAGCACCATGTCGTGGCGATAGACCAAATACTGGTCAAAGAGATCAGCGACGCGGCCCGCGAGCTGCCAGCGGCGGCTGCCGTCGCGGTCGTCGCGCAGAAAACCGCTCACCTCCTGCATGGCCGCTTCGTCGGACAGATTGTCCAATGCCGCCATGATCCGCCAGAGCATGGTCTCCTTGCTGAACTCGCGCAGGTCAGGCAGGCCGCCAAGCGTCTTGGCGAAGATGCTCCAGATGAAGGAAGCGGGCAGCGGGAAGGAGATGTTGGCGCAGATGCCGGTCTGCCGGGCGATCTGCTGCGCGAGCCAGCGGGCCATGCCCGGATTCTGCACCACGACGGTCTCCGGCAGGAGCGGACTGCCTGCCGGTTCAGCCAGCGCAGCGCAGAGCGCGGCCAGCAGCTGCTCAAGCCGGTTGGACTGATAGAGGCGCATGAGGGGAAGGAGCTGCTGTCATGCCCGCGTCTGCCGTTCAGACCTTGTTCTTGCCCGGAGTGACCCAGATCGTGCGGCCATCCTCATCCAGCGAATACACCGTGCCGTCATCAAAGATGATGTCCTTGCCGGAAAGAAGGGTGTCAATAATCGCGTCCTTGGCGGCCTGAGTCATTTTTCTCACTTCATCTGGGTCATAATCGGGAAGCAGCCGCACCATTTCCTCTGCGATGTCCTCCATGGTGATCGTCCGTGGCTGCCGCTGCACGGTGATCTTGTCAGCAACGGACGAAGCAGAATCGTTTTTTGGAAAATAAGGAAATGTCGCCATGATGTGTTCTCCGGCAGAAGGAGAGAGGGGATGTTTGAGCAAAACGGATAAATACGAAAGCAGCTTAGACAGCGGAACAGGTTTTGTCAAATGGTTTGCTTCCCTGCGCAAGGGTGCAGGGAAAGCGGTTCACCGCCGCCTGCTGATCGTCTCCACCGTCCTGTCCACCAGATCAACCGCGCTGCCGACGTACTGCTCCGGGCTGTCGAGCGGAGCAAGCTCCTCCTCATGGAACACGCCGCCAAGCTCATTGTCGGCAAGCACGGCCTTTTTCAGGCTGATCTGCTGTTCGGCGGCAGCGGCGGCCAGCGTGTGCAGCTTGTCCATCGCCTTGTTCTTGCCAACAATCTTGCCGAGCCGGAAGAGCAGCCATTCGGTGGCGATCAGGTCTTTCTGACGATGGAGGTTGGCCAGCATCTGCTCAGGCCGGACGATCAGGCCATTGAGAATCTGAAGCAGGGCAGATGCAGATGCGCCGGTATAGATACAAATCTGCGGCATGGCCAGCCATTCTGCCCAGAGGCAGCGCGGATCGCGTTCATGCTCGTGGGCCATGCTCTCAATGACCGTGCCGCTCAACGCCCGCACATGCTTGCTCAAGGCCGCGATGCGCTGGCAGAGCACCGGATTCTGCTTGTGCGGCATGGTGCTGCTGGCTGCTGCGCCGGACAGGGATGGCTCGCGCAGCTCATCCAGCTCAGTCTTCTGGAGCTGATAGATTTCGTTGGCGATCTTTGCTAAGGTCATGGACAGCAGGGCAAAGTCCGAGGCCAGCTCGGCCACACGGTCGCGGGCGGTGTGCCAGGACAGCGGATCGTGTCTCAAACCAAGCAGCTCCATCGTCTCCTTGGCGACTTCGATGCCCTGCTCGCCCAACGCTGCGTATGTGCCGACCGCGCCGCTCAGTTGCCCGCAGCAGACAGTGTCTTGCAGATGCCGCAGCCGCTGTATATGCCGCTGTATCTCCGCTGCCCACACCGCAACCTTCAGGCCGAAGGTGGTCGGCAAAGCCTGCTGACCATGTGTGCGGGCGGCCATCGGTGTGGCCCGGTGCTTGACAGCAAGATCAAGGCAGACCTCTTCCAAGCGCAGCAAATCGCGGAGAATAATCGCCAGCGTCTCTTTCAAAGCCAGAACCTGGCCGGTGTCGAGCACGTCCTGCGTGGTCGCGCCGTAATGGACATACTCGCCCGCGCCATCCGCGCAGGCCCGGCGCAGGCCGCCAAGCAGCGGCACCACCGAGTTGCGGCTCTTGCTATAGCCCTGACGCACGCTGTCGAGATCAAGGCGTTCGAGCTTGGCCTTGCTTTTGATCTCCGCCGCAGCCGCAGCTGGAATCAGGCCGCGCCGACCCTGCGCTTCAGCAAGAGCCGCCTCAAAATCGAGCCAGCGTTGCAGCACGGCGCGCTCGTCAAACAGGGCCTCCAGCTCCGGCGTGCTGAAGACATGCGGGTTGATCTGATAATCAAAGGGATGAACAGGCATGGGAGGAGGGAGTTCGGGTTGAGGAGAGATAGAATCTATCAGCAGCTATTCATTGCCATTTTGCTGCGAGCTTTTCTTTCACAAGTTCTTTTCTTCTGGACGACAGCTCGCCGCAGCCGCTTGCGTATTTGCCAAACAGGTCTTGTCCGATTTCCCAAGCATTGGGCATGACACGTCTGCTGAGATACTCAAGGATGCTGGTGCGGATCAGCTCTGATTTGCTCATGCCGAGATGGTCGGCGGCACGATGCGCAGCCTGCTCCAATTGAGGATCGAGTCGCAATGTGATCATGAAAGCACCTTGGCGGCGGCAGGCGTTGGGCGGGATGCGTCACGCTTTTTCCCTTCATACCCTGACCGGCTGAGAAAGGCAAGGGATACGTAAGGCCGGAGAGAGTCGAACGAGTGTTGGAGAAAATCTGGGACGCTCGTTTGAGATTTTCTCCAACGTACGTTCGAGAATCGGACCTATATACGTTCCAGATTTCCTGCAACGTACGTCCGAGATTTCCCCGAACGTGCGTTGCAGATTCGCCGCCGCGTTCTCTCAAGCTGTTTGGGGATGCAGCTCGCCGTACGGCTTGGTGTCAGGATAGAGCGGGGTCTCGGCGCAGATGCGCAGGGCGGCCTCACGCGGGGAGATGCCCTCATCGCTGCTGCGCTGGAGCAGTTTTTTGACGACCGCGCGGGTCTTGCGGTCAACGTGATTGAGCACGTCCTGCACTGAGGGCGGCTCCTCCGGCCCAAACAGGCCCTGCATGGAGAGCGACCCGCCGCAGCCTGCGACCATATCGGGAATGAGAACAATGCCGCGCTGATGCAGGATAGCCTCGGCCTCGGCGGTCACGGCCAGGTTCGCGCCGGAGACTATGGCCCTGACCTGCATGGTTTCCGCCGCCTGCCGGTCAATCGCCCGCTCAATGGCCGCAGGAATGAAGACATCGCAGGGCAATTCATACACCGCCTCGCGGCGGCCATAAACGCCGCTGGCCGCCTGCTGAGGAATCAGCCCCTTGGCTTGACAGGTGCAGTCGGCACAGACACGGTCGAGCAGGTCGGCGATGTCCAAAGGCGCGCCGTTCTCGCTGATCAGGCTTTTCTCGCAGTCAGCAAGCCCGATGATCGGCACTCCGGCCTGATGCAGGAAATAGGCCGCGCTGGAGGCCAGACTGCCGAAGCCTTGAATGACCACCCGCGCCTGTTCCGCTGGAATTCGCAGGAACTCTAAGGCCGCCAGGCAGGAGGCCGCGACTCCGGCCCCGGAACGCAGTTTGCCCAGCGTGGCATGGCCGACAGGCCGCTTGAGCAGCCGCACCCGCTCCTCGAACTCGGCAGGGCTGAATTCTTGGCACTTGGCGATCACCGCCTTGATCGAGCTGATGCCCAGACGGGCGCAGACCGCATCCAGCTCCGGCATGGTGGTGTTGAGATCAGGCCCCATGGAGTAGCGTTCGAGCAGATACGGCTTGATCGCCCGGATAAAGCGCAGCATAGCCTCCTCTTTGCGTGGGCTGGCGGGATCATAATCAATGCCGCATTTTGCGCCGTCCGCACGGATGCCTGCGATACGCATCTTCAGGGTCATGGTCGCGGCCAAGTCCTCCACCACCTCGCGGCTGAGGCCGCGCTGCACCCGCATCCCGCCTGCGGCCATGCGGTGCGTGAGGGAATCTATCACCAGCCAGCCTTTGAATCCCTCCAGCGGGTCGGTGTATTCGACAGTCAGTTCAGGCTTTTTCTTCATGCCGCTGCGGAGGTCATGCGATCAGGATGGGGGTCTCGGCGTGCAGCTCGCCTTCATAAAAGGCGCGGATGACCGGCTGCTCCGGGTTGACCATGGAGATGATGAAGGAATACATTTTGCTGCCGCGCACCAGCACCGCGTCAAGGCCAGTGGGCGTGTCTCGGAGCGGATCGCCGGGCCAGGGCACCACGTGAATATGGTAGCCGCCGAACATGGTCAGACCTTCGCGCTTGCAGATGTCCATACACTGTTTGAACTCCAGCGGGTCTGTCACCCAGCCGCGCTGGTCCATCGGCGTGGTCGAGGGCACGGCGTGCTGCTCCATCAGCTTGTCCATGAAGCTCTTCAGCGGCTCGACATTGCGGGCGTTCTTCTTGACCGGCAGCGCCTGCCGCACATGCAGCTCGTCGCCCTCGCGCACTCCGGCAAGGATGCCGAAGGCGCGCTTGACCGGACTCTCGCCGGGCAGGAACTCTCCGGCCAGCTTTCTCCGGCAATGGGCGATGATGCTGTCCCAGACGGAACAGGGAAGCCGTATCAGGCGTATTTCGTGCTGCCAGCTCATAATGCGATCAATCTGGTGTTAGTCCGCCTGCAGCATTCCAAGGAGGATGAGAAAGATGTCTTCAATGTCTTCAGGAACTCGATAGGTGTGCAAATCTTTGCAGAGATGCTTTTGTGTTCTGTCCAGCACCGCGAAACGCCACAACTCGCCCATGCTGACTGCGCCGTAGAGCATTGCCATTTCCGCGCAGTGTCCGCTCTGTTCCGTCTCCTGTCTGTCAAGAGCGATCAGCTCGGCGGCAAGCTGGCTGAATCCCCGCTCCAAATCGCCTTTCTTTGCTTCAATGACCACAAGCTGCTGCCGTGAGCAGAGCAGATAATCGAAGGAACCGCTCAACTTATCGTCAACAGCAATCGGGTATTCAACAAATATCTTAGCCTGAGCATGGCGGATGACCTCCCAAAGCACCGGGGCGATCATGAAATCTCTTTTGGCGATTTCCGAAGTTAAAGCTATCTTAGGCAGTATGTCATACAAGAGCTGCCTCATCGCTGCGATATGCACGCGCTCCACGCTGCTGGCTGTCGGCAGCTGCAAGGCCTTCGTTGCAAAGGAATAGCCCAAGGCTTCCGCGATCTCCTCAGTCGGATTGGACAGCTCGAAGTAGTCGCTGAAGGTGTATCTCCTGCCTTCCTGAAAGATCAGTTTGCCCATGATGACGGCGCAGTCAGCGCATGTTGTGCCAAAACGACAGCGATTCCAAGAAAAGCACAATGCCCCAGACCAAAATGCTGATGCCCGCCGCTGCCGCCGCGATGTCCTTGATGATCCCTATCTTCTCGTTCTCCTTCGGCTCAAGGAAATCGCAGAGAGCCTCTATGGTCGTATTGAATATCTCAGCAACCATCATCATCCCGGTTGCCAGAAAGACGATGCTGAAATCAACCCATTGCCGGTACCAGAAGCACCAGAGTAGAATCACGGCGGACAGCACGACCTTGTAGGCGACGGCGAAATCATGCAGCACAGCATACCGCGCACCGGACAAGGCAATGCGCATCTTGCGGAGCGGATGAAAGCCTTGATGGCCGGTGCCGAGAAATTTGTTCCGCATCAGCGAATAGAGGAATTACAGCCCCAGCTCCTTGTGCACCTTCTCCAGCGCCTTGGGCAGGCAGCGCAGGATTTCCTCCACCTGTGTGGCAGGCGTGGGATTCGCCAATTCGCCCGCAGCTCGGTTGACTCGTCCGGCAATGCGACAGGCTAAAAGCGGGCTGCGGCCAGCGTGCATCAGGCCGCTGATCATGCCGGTGATCAAATCACCGGTGCCGCCGATCGGCTCCATTGTCTCAATGCTCGGTTCTCTGATGGTGTCAACAATCTCACCATCTTGGCAGATGTAATCCACTGCCCCTTTGACAAACATGGTCTTGGTGGCGTTGCCGCCCGCGTAGGCCCGGCGGATCAGCTCTGGCACGTCGTCTTCCATATTGAAGATGAAGCCGCGCGTGTAGGCAGGATGATCGGCTTTCTCATCTGCAAGAAAGGTGGCTTCGCCAATATCCGGGGTGAAGACATCATACATCTTGGCATCGCCGCCCGCCTTGGCCACATACATGCTGCCTGCGTCAGCAATCATCAACGGCTTCTCGCTCATGGTGGCAACGGTCGCCAGCACTTTTTTGTTCAGCTTGAGATCAGGCATGACGTAGTGCATGGTCATCACTTTGACCCCCATCGTCGGCAGATTTGCGGCGAGATGATTGTAAATCGCTGTGCTGCCCTCGCGTTTGCCAATGTCGCCCGCCACCATGCCCACTGGCATCTCCACGCCATATTCCTGGCAGATCAGGCTGGCAGCCTTCATCATCGCTTCGTTGCCCCGGTTGATGGGCAGCTCGTGGCCGTCAATCTTGATGCCGCGTTCGCTCAACGAGACCGGGCCGATCAACAGAGGAAGGCGGTCAGCAGGAACCGCGCCGACTAAGAGCAGCATGATTAAACTCCAAGTTCCCGGATCATCTCTTCCCGGGCGGTGTTGAGGGAATAGGCGCAGAGGGAGAAGCCGACCTCGTCTGGGGCCGGGGCCTCGTCTAACCGCTTGCCGATCATGGTTGTGGCGAGATATGGCACGTCCGGGCAGCCGCCGCCGGAGATGTTGACAATGATCTTGGTCTCTGCGTCAACGGTGATTTTCATGTTCGCCGCCCTGACCATCAGATATTTGCTGCCGTACCACTTCTTGCGGACAAAATGCAGCGGCTCCATGCCTTCCGTGGTGATCGGCACCACATCAATCGGATGCAGCTTAGTTGCGTTGAGCAGCTCGGTGATAGCCGCTTCAGCTTCCAGCGGGAATTCCACGCTCAGGTCGCAGCCGGTGCGGTAGGCAGGCGGTGGGCTGACCACCCGGATTTTGTAGCCCTCGTCACGCAGCAGCTCCTCCACCGCGATGACCGTGGTCGGGTGGGCGAAGATCAGCAGGCCGCGCGTGACGTTCTCGTGCTGCGGCTCCTGGGGCTTTTCCTTTTTTTTGAACCAGTTCATGGGAGTTCGGATTTGATTTCTGTGTCAAATTTCATCAGCCAACTCAAGAGCTTTTCTGTACAATTCCTCAGATACTCTTCGATGATTGCGCATAAGCTCATCCAATTCCGGCTTTACTTCTGCAATCAGTTTTTTCTTTTTAGCCTGAAGCAGCACACCGACCGTGCCGATTACTGAAAGACCACGGGATGTGGCAATCTTTCTGCCACGATACTCATCAATCAAAATATCGGCAATATTATTTTCAAGAGCCAGTACAAGAGCTTCCGCCTCGCCGATGTCAAGTTCATCCAGCAGCAGACGAACTGCCAGTGCATTCTGAACTTCTTTGACCCGGTTGCGAGAAAAACGCTTTAACTCCTCAGAATAAGGTTTGCCTTTTTGGGCGATCTCATCATAAACCGCCTTGGGTATCCATATATCGCTGAAAAAATGCTCAAGCAAATGGAGTTTTCTAAGAATTGCCAGCGAAATCAGCGGGGAAGAGTCAGAAACTATGATCATGCTGCAATCGTGTCAATTCCTTTTCTAATTCACAGGCTTCATAATTAATAAAATCTATTCCGTTTTTGTCTATCTCAAGGAGAAAATCATCCCGTGAGATACCAGCAAGCTCGGCAGCCTTGCCAAAGGATAGCTTATGTTTTTTGAATAGATGCAATGCGGCGTACAAACGCAGCTGCATAGTAAATTCAGATATATTCTGGTTCAATGTATTCAGAATATCTTCTTGCACTTCAAAACGTATTTCTGCTGTTTTCATTTCTTTGCACCACATGAAATTAACGCCCTGCATGTAGCATCCCTTAATGGTTTTATTATCTTCAATAAGTTTCGTTCTGGAATATATTCCACATAAATACCATGTCCGACGGCAATTGACTCAAATATATCGTCATCCATTATGGGATAAGAAATAATTATCTTCTCAGGCCATTTACCTGCTAACTGATACCCCTTTATGAGTATCGTTTCTGCATCCTCTGGCGACATAGAAGTTTTCCCTCCTGACAGAGTATTACTAATTGGACGACAACTTGCAGCCTCCATAAGTGCAAAAAAGTTGAATCGACCTTCCTGTGACTCAATGTCATTTATTTTTAATAATATCCATGCTTCGTTAAACCTGAAATCACTTGGTGTGAATTCTGCCTTCATTATGAATGACACGTCAAGTAGATAGAGATATTCACCGCTGTGCGGTGACCTTGCGCTTATACGCCAGCACCACGGTCAAACAGAAGATTAGCCCGGCTAAAGTGGCAATCTTGCCGTTGAATTCTGGGCCAGCCGAGGTGCTGCGGAGCTGCCAGCTCACGACAAAGGCTGCGCCGGTCAGCATTCCGAAGCAGGTCAGGCCTGCGTCCACATCGCCTTGGCCCGCCTTAATGAGCTGGCGGAACGGGCAGCCGTCAACAATCACTGCTGCCAAGCCGACCAGCACCATCGCTAAAAAGCTCCAGAAATTGCTGGGATGTGCGCCGGGCTGATCGTAAAAGCCTATATTGAACTGGCCGCTGACCAGCGAGACCAGCAGGGCCGAGCCAAAGGCGGCGATGATGCCCATGAGCAGGGTTTTTTCCCGAAAAAGGAAGAAGTTGCGCAGGCCGCCGGTGATACAGAGACCGGAACGCTGCGACAGCGCACCGATGAGCAAGCCAATGCCGAGGGAGATCAGCATTGGCGCGTGCTGAGCCGCCGGGCCGGTTGCGCCCTGCTGAATGAAGCCGGGCTGAAGCAAAGCGAAAAGCAGCAGGAGCAGGCCGATGCCGGGCAGAATGTAGCCGTTAATCTGCGGCAGCTCGCGGTCTCGGTCTAAAACCGAACCGGCGCGGATATAGCGGCTGCCGAGCCAGATACCGAACATCATGCCGAGCACGGCGGCAATTGCGGTCAGGTCGCCCGCCGCGAGGCGCAGTATCATCTTGATCGGGCAGCCAATAAACACGCCGCAGCCGACGATCATGAAAAAGCCGAGTAGGAAGCGGATCACCGGCGAGGAGCCGCCTGTGACCCGGAAGCGGCGCATTTTCTTGGCCATCAGGAAGGAGCCGAGGAGAAAGCCGATCAGCTCCGGCCTGATGTAGCTCATGCGGGCGACATTGTGCATCTGGAGCGAACCGGCCAAGTTCTCCAAAAAGCAGGAGATGCAGATGCCGGAGTTGGTCGGGTTGCCAAACAGGGTCAGGATGACCGCGCCCGCGCCGAGGACGATGCCGGTGGTGACAGCGATGTCAGGAGCTTTGAAACGTGCCATGTCGCTTGTTATTCGCAGCCGCCTGCCAGCCGCCGTTTGATGTAGAGCAGCTCGTCAAGGGCCTTTTTGATGCTGGAGTCGCCGGGCTTCAAAGTCTGCTCCCGCAGGAGCTTGGCCTGCGACTCCTCCACATGCGCCTTGATGCCGGTTCCGGCAAAGAGCGGCGATTTTTTGTCAATAAAACCTGGCTCTTTGTCAATGGCCTGCCGGTAGCTGGTCAACGAGTCCGCGATTTCGCCAAGCTCGTACTGAAGCTGCCCCCGCCAGAGCAGCGCGCGGGGGCTGTCAGGATGGGCGGCCTCAATTTCCTTCAGCTTGTCCATGGCCGCGCTGTGCTGCCGCTGCTCGGCCAAGGCGGCCACTTCCTGATACAGCACCTTGTCCTGCGCCAGCTGCTGCGCCAGCCGCCGGAGGTGCTCCGCAGCGGAGACCTCCGAGGCGTTGTTGTCCTGGGCGGTCAGTAGCTGCTGCGCCAGCATGAAGAGCATGACCGCGCTCAGGACGGCCAGCGCGGCCTTGGTGAGCAGTTCCAGCGGATCGATAGTCATTGTCTGGGCAAAGTTCATAACCGTGAGACTATATCAGAGAATGCCTGCTCCGGCAACAGCGGCTGTGTAAAAATTACGCAGGTCAGCCGCGCCCAGCTCGCTGTCGCTGGCTTTGTCCAAGACTTTGGCCCGGATTTTCTGCTCGTCCGCTGTGCCCCACCAGTTGTTGGGGAAGGCCAAATCCTGCTCCTGCCCTTCAAGCATCGAGAGGCTGTAGTCGGCACTGTTGGTGATGTTGTTGTCGCTCAGAAGCATGGCCTTGACCGCATAGAGAATCACGCCCTTGCCGTTGCCGCTGATATTGTTGAAGCGCACCGGCGCGTAGGCGCAGTTTTTGCCATAGACCCCGAAGAACTCGTTCTTGCTGATTTCGTTGCGGAAGACGCTCATGCCGTTGCCGACAATCACGCCGCCGCCGTTCTCGGTGATCAGGTTCTTCAGCACCGGGATGACGCACTTGACCGGATTGTCCTTCAGATTTTTGTTGCCGATGGCGGTGCCGTTGTGCCGCAGCTCGTTGCTGGCCACCACCACCTGCGAGGAGTGGACGTGAACGCCGGTGTCGGCGTGCATGATGACGCAGTGCTCGACGATGTTGCCGACACTGCTGTTGAAGTTCAGGCCGCCCCAGTCGCCGGGCTTGGCTTCTTTTTCCGCGCTGGCAAAGGTGATTTTCTGCTCCTTGGTGCCTTGCGCGTAGAGGGTGCCGCGCACCAAAATCTCAATCCGGGGCAGATGGTTGTACTTGTCGGTGTTCAGCTTTTCCGGCCCGAACGGCTCAATTTTGGCGAAGCGCACCGAAGTTCCGGGCATGATGGTCAGGGTCGCGCCAGCGGCGACTTCGACATCGCCCTTGACTAAAATTTCGCCTGACCACGTGGTGTTCTTGTCGATCACTCCCTTGCTGATCACGGTTTCAGCGGCTGAAGCGGCCTGAAGACCGCAGAGCGTCGCCGCGCCGATCAAAAAGGAGAAAAGTATTTTGTTCATGCTGGATTCTCTCTCGGAAATCAATGCTTGTCGTAAGGGGCCATATTGTTGAGCCGCAGCTTGTCGCGGATGATGTCGTACTCGCTGTCAATCGCCGGATGGAAGCCGTCCAGGCCCATCCGCTTCAGCACCTTCAGCACCTCGCCATCCACCAAAGCGGTCTCGTCCTTCTTCAGATTGAGCAGGATGTTCTTGACCTTCTCCTGCAAGCCTTTGTCCACATGCGCCGCTGCGCCGATGGTGCAGTAAGGCATCTTTTCACTCTCGGCGATGATGTGGTAATCATCGATATTGATGATGTCATCAGCCACCATGCGGTCGAGGTCAATGCGCGGCGCAGCACCGATATCATATTTGCCGTACTCCACGCCGAACATGATCTTGTCATGCTTGAGCGAGCCGGGCGGGATGTCGTAACGGGCAAGGTCGGTTTCCGGGTCAAGGCCGTTCTCCAGCATCATCGAGTACTGGGCCATGTAGCCGAAAGGAGCGAGCGCCGGGCCGAAGAGCAGGGTTTTGCCCTTCATGTCCGCAATGGTTTTGATGCCGCTTTCTTTGCGGGCGATGAGAGTGCCGGTGGCCATGTGGCCATTGCGGCCTTGCATGTCCACGGCGAGGAATTCAGCCTTGTAGCGTTCTTTCAGCAGCACCGCGATTACTGAGTTGACGTGGAAGAAATCAAATTCGTTCTTCTTGGCCAAAGTCTCCACGTCAAAAGTGTTGACCAGAGTCATCTCAATCTTGCGGCCCAGCTTTTCGCTCAGGTAGGCGGTGAAAGGCGCGAAACGCGCCGCTGACAGCGCGCGGCTGTCGCAGATCATGTAGCAGAAGCGGAGGGGCGGCTCTTTGCTCTCCGCTGCTGTCTTGCTGTCTTGGCCGCCGCCGCAGGCTTGAAGGGAAAGCAGCAGGGCTGCGGCGAGCAAAAGGTAGCGCGTGATTTTATTCATTGCCTTCATTCAGATGGAAAAGGGGGAGTTCAGGACTGGCTGATCAGCTTGATCTCGTTCTGGACAGCGGCTGCGCCTTCCGGGCCGGGCGACAGCTCGCCCGCCTTTTTCAGGGCGGCGGCGGCCTGTTCCGGCTTCTGAAGCTGCTCATGGGCCAGCGACAGATGGACGTGGAGCATGGCATCCTTGTCGTTGACCGCCACGGCCCGCTCCAAATATTTCAGGGCCTCTTCTGCCTTTTTCTGCCGGAGCAGAATGATGCCCATGCCGTCCAGCGCGTCGAAATTGTGCGGGTCTTTTTGCAGCACCCCGTCCAGCTCCGCCGCTGCTTCAGCCAGCTTGCCGGTGCGGAAGTAGGCCATCGCCAGGCTGTTTTTGGTCTCCGCGTCGTCCGGGGACATGTAGAGCAGCATTTTGTACTGCATGATCTGCACAGAATCCGGCAAGTTGGATATGTCGCCGTGCGCCGCCGCCGAACCTGCCGACATGGCCAGCAGAAAAAGGGCGATGAGCATGTTCCGCATGAGTGTTCTCCTTAAATCAGCTTTTGAGATTTCAGCAGCTCTTTGGCCGCCGCCGCCGGATCTGCGCCTTTGCTTTTTTCAATCATCTCCTGCACAAAGCTGTCATTGACCATGCCGCTCAGTTTGTTGATCACCCGGTCCAGCACCGGAAATTTGCCCAGCGCCTCGCGGGGCGAGACTGGCACAGCGATAGAGGCTTCAGCCTGATTGGCTGCCGGGCCTTTGAAGGCGAAGGGCTTCAGCCAGACGATGTCTTTGTTTTCCAAGTAGAATTCTTTACCTTTGGCGTAGCCTTCCTGCTCATCCTGCGGCTGATCGCCGCCGATCCCGGCCAGCGCGGGCTTGAGATATTGAATGCAGACATCGGTGGCGCAGGAGCCGTCCGCGCTCTGCTGATTTTCCACCAAAGTGACTGTGGTGCCGGTGCGCTCGTTGATGTAGGTGGCCATGAGCTGCCCTACCGCCTTCTGCTCCGGCGAGCCGTCAATGGTCAGATTGAGTATCCGGCCCACGCAGCTCTGTGCCGGGCTGGCAGCCAGCCCGGTCAGCAGGACTGAGCCTGCCAGCAGTGCCGTCATGTTTTTTGTCATAGTTTCTCCTCGCTTTTTTGGTTGAACGCCGCGCAGATTATGAGCGTATGCTCATAAAACATACTCTGTTTCCGCTGAAAAGGGAAGTCAGGAACGCTGGCTGCGCTGCGGTTATTGTTGAAGGAATAGCATACAGATTAAAGCCAGTCCAGCATTTTCCACCAGAAATAATTGACCGGCAGCAGAACAAAGACGGTGATCAGGGCCAGCGGCAGGCAGATTTTCGCCGCGCTGGAAAGTTTTTCCCCGGCAAGCTGAAGACCTACCACAATGGGCGGGCCTTGGTAGGGCAGCAGCACAGTGGCGAAGCCGACCGCCTGCATCATCAGCAGGGATTCGGTTTTCAGGCCGGTGGCTTGGGCTAGACTGTCGGTGAGCGGAGTGAAGACCGCAGGCACCGCTGGCAGGGTTGTGAGCAGGCCGGTGAAGGCCGAAGCCAAGCTGACCGAAAGATAGTTGGTGAAATCCTGCTGCGGAGCTAACGGCAGCAGCTTGAGCAGCCCGGCGGCGAAGAGGCGGTCCAAGCCGGTCTTGCCGATCATGCCGCCCAGCCCCAAGATGCCAGCGGTGAAGACCAGCGAAGACCAGTTGAGCTTCTGGTTGAACTGCGCCGCGCTGACAATGTCAATGCCAGGCATCATCAGGAAAAAGGCCCCGCCAAGGGCGATCCAGGCCGGGGAAATATGATGCAGGAAATCAGTCATCCAGAGCGCGAGCATGAGCAGCAGCGTGGCCGCCAGAATTTTTTCCTGGCGGCTCAACGGCCCGGCCTTGTCCTGGCTCTGCTCCAGCCGCTCAACGGCTTGGTCGGGATAGAAAAAAATGATCAGCGCGGCGATGATCACCGCCTTGGCCAGCGTCAGCAGCGGAAAATGCAGGAGCAGATACGGGCCGTAGAGGAGCGAAATCTTGTATTTTGTCTCAGCCATGCCCGCCAGCACCACATTCGGCACGTTGGCGGTGAGAATGCCGAAGGCCGGAATGTAGGTGCCGAGAATAACGGCCAGCACGATGCCGGTGCGGCCTTTCGAGCCGGGCTGAAAGCCGAAGTGGTCGGCGATGGCCAAGGCGATGGGCATGAGCAGCACCACCCGGCCCATTGAGGAGGGCATGAGAAAGCTGAACAGCACCACCGCCGCCACCAAGCCGCTGATGATCCTGACATAGCTGCCGTGGAGATGAGCGGCGGCGTGACGGCCAATCCTGCCGCCCAAGCCGGTGGAGCTGATCGCCGCCCCGGCCACCAAGCCGCCGAAGACTAACCAGACCGCCGCCGAGCTGAAGCCGGAGAAGACCACCTCCGGCGGCGCGGCGGAAAAAAGCAGGGCAAGCAGGAAGAAGAGCAGCGCGGTGAGATGCTCAGGAATCAGGGCGGTGGCCCAAAGGCCCAAGGTCAGCAGGGCGATGCCTGCGGCCTTGGCTGCCGCCGGAACCGGCAGGAGCTGAAGCAGGGCAACGCCTGCGACAGAGAGCAGCAGGACAGGAAGCTGAAAATTTTTGCTGGACGGCGCGCTCATAATGATCCCACGCAAAACAGATAAACTGAGCGGAGTGTTACAGTCCGCAGGGTGAAATATTACTACCCGGCTCCGCCGCTGCGGTCAAGAAATAAATTGCGGGCCGGGCAGGTGAAAACAGCTTGCAGGAACCCGGCCTTATGCTTTAGTAATAAAGGCAGTCCGGCTGCCAGCGCGTCATGCAGCCGTTGCAAGCCACCACGAACGCGATGAACGTCATGCCTGATTTTTTCAGCCGAATGCAAGCGAACCTGACCGGGATGGTCGCCGTGTTTTTTTTGATCACCCTGCCAGTTGCGGTCGTGACCTTCACCCAGCCTGTCGAATATGAGGCGAAGACCGGCATTCTGATCCGGCAGGGCCAGCGCGGCAAAGCCGATCTCAAGGCCGAACTGGCCCTGCTGCACGGCAACGTGCTGGCGGAGCAGATTCTCAAGGCCGTCGGCCCGGAGCGGCTCTTTCCTGAGGCGGCGGGCGCGGAGGACAGGCTGCGCCAGTTCCAGAGGCGGCTGCGGGCGCAGGCGGTGCGGAACAGCCGCATCGTGGAAATCACTTTCAGGCATTCCGACCCGGAGCTGGCTGCCGAGGCCGCCAACGCCGCAGTCAGGCTGCTGGGGCCGGAGCTGGATAAGCTCGACGATCCGCAGGCCGCGCTGCTGGAGGAGGAGCTGCTTCTGCGCAGAAAGCAGCTCCAGCAGGCGCAGAACGTCCTGAGCATGTTCCGCCAGAACAGCAGGCTGCATCTACCCGACCGCCAGCGGCGGCATCTGGCCATTGAGCGGGGCAGAATGGAGGCCGTGCTGGCCGAGGAAGCGCGCAAGGAGCAGGAGCTGGCAGGCGAGCTGGCCGAGCTGCGGCGGCAGTTCGCCGCCGTGCCGGTCAAGGTTGAGGAAAGCAGAAGCGCTTTTTTGGAAATGAAACTTTATCTGCACGAGCTGCGGCGCAAATATGACGCAACGCAGCCCTTGGCCGTGGAGGCCGCGAAGCAGCTGGAGCGGATGCGGCAGCAGCTGCAAGGCGGCGCTGACTTGGACGCGCTGGCAGACTGGATAGCCCGGACCAACGCCGCGCACAGCGCACAGAAAGGGGCGGAAGAGGCGGCGCGCTTTCAGCTGGACAAGCTGGCCGAACAGCAGCGGCAGCAGGCCGAGCAGGCGAAAATATTCAGCAGTCTGGAGGCGGAAGTGGAAAAAAACAGGGAGCTGTACGCCCAGCAGCTGAATAAAGTGGAGACCGGGCGGAAAGCCGGAGTCAAAGGCGGGCTGGTGACGGTGATTGAGCAGGCTTTGCCGCCGGAGCGGCCAGCCAGACCGAAAAAACTGCGCAACATGCTGGCGGCAGTTTTGTTCGGCCTGATGGGCAGTCTGCTCTGGGGCGGCCTGCGGCGGCGGCAGGCAGGCTGATCAGGGCTGCTTGGCCTGCCCGGCGCCGGGAGTGATCCCGTTGATCAGAAAACGCTGCTGCATCTCCTGCCGCATTTTCGGATCAGCAAAGGTCTCCCGCATGGTCTGCTCCATAATTTTCATCATTTTTTCATTGATCGTAGATTGAACAGCCGGATCCATCTTGATGGAGGAGATGGCGGAGTCAATCTGAAGACCGCCGTTTGGCTCCGGCTGCGCCGCCGCCGGATCAAGGCCCAGCACGTTCTGCATCTGAAGCCGCATCATTGAGTCTGGAACAGCTGGCATCATCATCGTGCCGCCCTGCGCCGCCTGGCCCGCAGCAGGAGAGGCGGACTGCATCTGCCCGGCCATCTGCTGGGTCATTTGCTGCATCATCTGCGCCTGCATCCGCTGCTGAATGCCGCTCATGTCAGGCATCATGACTCCCTGCTGCGCCGCCTGGCCCGGAGCAGGAGCGGTCTGCTGCGGCGCGCCCTTCGTCATCTGCGCGGCAGGAGAGGCGGACTGCATCTGTCCGGCCATCTGCTGGGTCATTTGCTGCATCATCTGCGCCTGCATCCGCTGCTGAATGCCGCTCACATCAGGCATCATCGGCATTCCTTGAACGTTCCCGCCGCGCAAAGCGCCGTCGTCATTCTGCTGCTGGGCCGCCGCCGCCCCTGCCAGCAGCAGCATCACAGCCGCAGCCGCTCCGGCTGCCGACAGTTTTTTCGTCATGATTTTTCTCCTTGTTTCATCAATGAGCCGCCGCGCCGCCCCCCGGCCCGGCTGGCTCCATCGTTTCCGAGCGCGTTCCGTCAGTCGTAAATAATGCAGCTGTGCCGTTCCAGCAGCTTTTCCGTTTCCGGGTCCAGTTCTGCCGCCAGCTCATGAATCCGATGCTCTCTGCCGCAGCTTTCGCAGCGGAGGCGCACTTGACGGCACCGCCTGGTGATTTCCAGCTTTTCATGCCCGCATCCCTTGCACTGCATGGCGCGCCTCTCAGCCGATGAGCTGGGAACGGGTGAAAATGGCCTTCAGCGGACAGCCCGCCTGCGCCAGCACCTCAGCCCCGCCTTCCTCGCGGTCAACCACGGTCGCCACCAGACCCACCTTGAAGCCTTCCTTCTCCACCCGCTCGATCACCTTGAGCAGGGTGCCGCCGGTGGTGACGACATCCTCCAGCAGGGCCACCGCGCAGCCGGGCTGGAGATTGTTCTTGCCTTCCAGATAATTGCCGGTGCCGTGCCCCTTTACCTCCTTGCGGACGATGAAGGCTGGAATCGGGCTGCCCGCGAGATGGCTGGCAATAGCCACTGCCGTCACAAGCGGATCCGCGCCGAGGGTCATGCCGCCCACGCCGCCGACAGGCTGCGGCGCCTGCCGGATCAGCTCGAAAAGCAGCCTGCCGCAGAGCCAGCCGCCTTCCGCGTCCAACGTGGTCTGCTTGCCGTCAATGTAGAAATCCGAGGTCTTGCCGGACGTGAGGGTGAAGGTGCCTTGCCGGCAGGATTTTGCTAAAAGCAGCTCCTTGAGCCGCTGCCGTTCATCTGCGCTGCGCATCGTCTTCATCATGTTCTCAGCGGCGCGGGCCACTGGCTGAAAAATCTCCGGCAGCAACGCTGCCGCCTCTGACAGCGGCGCCCAGATTCTGCTCCGGTCCCGCTCCCAGTCTCCTGCTTCGCCAACGGCTTCCGCAAGATAAAAAGTGAAACGTGAAGGCAGACTGTCCGCACCCGCCGCCTCCACCGCTGTCAGCTGCGGGCCGATCCGCACTTGACAGCCTGATTCTTCGAGACATTCCCGCGCTGCGGCTGCCGCAGGCATTTCGTCCGGCTCCACGCCGCCCACGGGAAAAACCCACGCGCCTTTGCTTTTGCGCGAGCTGACCAACAAAACCAGCGGCTCCTGGCCCGGCCCCTGCCGCCAGACCACTGCGCCGGCTTTTTCTTTCACTGACTGCATTGTTCCTCCTTGAAAAAAGGGATTCTGGCACCGCTTATCTGTACCAGAATTCCTGCCGGAAAGGCAAGCTCTGAGTCGCGATCTGAGAAGCAATGGTCAGCAGGATGTGCGGGGTGAGTTGAGCAAGGCGTTGACGGCTGCATCCATAGATAGAAAGCCTGCTGTCCGCCCCCTTTTTGTATTCAGTTCATCCTACTGCCCTTTGTCCAAAAAAGCAAGGCGGGCTGTTGCGGCCCGCTTTCTGGCGGAAAAAAAAGTCCGCGACGTGCACGCCGCTATTCCTTCGCAGAAATATTTCTTGCAATCTATTCCTGTCTTGATAAGATAGTAATAGATTACTTACTTTATGGTGCAAGCAATGCGCAAACATCTCCCGGCAGATGAACGGCGAGCGGCCACAGTAAAAGCTGTGATCGATCTGGCTGCTGAACAAAATCCAAGCGATATCACCACTGTGGCGATTGCACGACGCATGGGCCTGACCCAAGGTGCGCTGTTCCGGCATTTCCCGACCAAGGATGCCATTATAGAAGCTGTAATGAGCTGGGTGGCAGAACGCCTCCTTGTTCGGACAGACAAAGCGGCGCAAAGTTCCGCTTCTCCGATTGCTGCTCTTGAGGCAGTTTTCATGGCACATATTGACTTTGTTTCGGAGCACCCAGGCGTGCCAAGGATGCTCTTTGGGGAATTGCAGCGATCCGGAGACACTCTGCCAAAGAAAATAGTTCAGACTCTGATCAAGCACTACGGAGAACGCATACACCGGCTGCTTGAAATGGGAAAAGCGTGCGGGGAACTTGATGCGGGCTTAGATGTGGATGCTGCCTCCGTTTTGTTCATCGGGTCAATTCAAGGCTTGGTGATGCAATCCCTGATCGCAGGCGACGTGACTCGCCTTCGCCAAGACGCAGCAGGCGTTTTCTGCATTTATCACCAAGGCATTAAGAGGGCAGCATGAAGCTTCCACATCTGCATTGCCGCACATTCGCGCTCATCACCGTTATTGCCCCATTGCTGGTTCTGTTCATTTATGTCGCCATGCATTCAGGGCCGTTAGCTCCGGTGAAAGTGACAGTCAGCGCTGTGGAATCCAAATCAGTCGCCCCTGCTTTATTCGGTATTGGCACAGTGCAAGCGCGATTTACCTACAAGATTGGCCCTACCTTCACTGGGCGCGTCAAGTGGCTTGATGCGCATGTCGGCGATACCGTGGAAGCCGACCAAGTGCTGGGCGAGATGGATGCAGTGGATTTGGACGACCGCATCGTCGCGCAGCAAGCGGCCATCAAGAGTTCGGAGGCAGTCGTGCGACAGGCAAAGGCGAAGCAATCCTTTGCGCAAATACAGGTCACACGCTACGAACAACTTCTGGCGGTGCGCGGCACCAGCAAGGAAAACGTCGCAACTAAACAACAAGAACTGACGGTGGCGAATGCCGCACTGGCTGCCGCAGGCGAGGATGTCATCCGTCTGCGAGCCGAGTTGGAAGGGCTTCGGACGCAACGCGGCAATTTGAGACTGGTGGCCCCTGCGGCTGGATTGGTGACGGCGCGTGATGCCGAGCCAGGCGCCACTGTGGTTGCAGGACAAACGGTGCTTGAGGTCATTGATCCAACAAGTCTTTGGGTCGATGCGCGTTTCGACCAGATCAGCGCTGAAGGACTGGCAGCAGGCCTGCCTGCTCAGATTGCCCTGCGCTCACGACGAACCCAGAGCCAATCTGGCAGCGTGTTGCGCATCGAGCCGCGCGCTGATGCCGTAACCGAAGAACTCCTGACAAAAATTGTTTTCGACACAACACCAGCACCGCTGCCGCCCTTGGGTGAATCGGCTGAAGTCACGGTGCAGTTGGACAAACTGTCCGTTGCGCCGGCCATCCCTAATGCGGCCATACGCACGGTCGATGGGCAACGCGGCGCGTGGAGGCTTGTTGATGGGGATTTGATCTTCACGCCGCTCACACTGGGTCGTTCCGATCTGGACGGCTGTGTTCAGATCATCAAAGGATTGACTGTCGGTGACCGCGTGGTGCTCTACAGCGAAAAGGCGCTCAGCGCCAAAAGCCGGATTGTCATCGTCGAGCGTCTGGCAGGAATGTCGCCATGATCAGCTTGGCCGGGCGGGATATTCTGCATGCGTGGGGAAAATTTATTTTCACCGGCGTAGGACTCGGCCTGCTGATCGGTGTCACTTTGATTATGGCTGGCGTATATCGCGGCATGGTCGATGACGGCAAGATTTTGCTGAACAACAGCGGCGCAGACCTGTGGGTAGTGCAAAAAGATACGCTTGGCCCCTACGCCGAGTCGTCCAGCATTCCTGACGATCTCTGGCGCAGCATTCGCACCATGCCCGGCGTGGCACAGGCAGCCAATGTCACCTATCTGACAATGCAGGTCAGAAAAGGCGACAAGGATGTGCGAGTCATGGTGGTGGGCATCACGGCTGGAGAACCGGGAACGCTTGGCTGGCCGCCGCAACTCACAGCAGGCCGCCAGATCACACGCGGCCACTACGAGGCCGTCACCGACATGGCGACCGGTTTTCGGCTTGGAGATGCGCTCAATATTCGCCGCAACCGCTACACAGTGGTTGGCCTGACGCGCCGCATGGTGTCCTCAAGCGGCGACCCGATGGTGTTCATTCCGCTCAAAGATGCGCAGGAGGCGCAGTTTCTCAAGGACAACGATGCCATCCTGATGCAGCGTCGTCGCATTGAGGCAAATCCCGCCTTCAATCGTCCCGGTGTGCCAGGCCTGCTCGATGCAGTGATCTCCTCGCAGACCAGCAGCAACTCGGTCAATGCCGTGCTGGTGCGCATCCGGCCCGATTATCCCCCGGAAGATGTGGCAAATCCAATCCAGCGTTGGAAGCAATTCACCGTTTATGACCGCACGCAGATGGAAGAGATTCTGGTGGGCAAACTCATCGCCACATCGGCCAAGCAAATTGCCATGTTTTTAGTAATTCTGGCCATCGTCAGCGCAACCATCGTGGCGTTCATCATTTACACTCTGACTATGGACAAAATTCGTGAGATTGCCGTGCTCAAGCTGATTGGCACGAAAAATCGCACCATCGCAGCAATGATCCTGCAACAGGCGCTGGTGTTGGGGATGATTGGATTCGTGGTTGGCAAGGTTGCCGCAACCTTCGCTGCTCCCTTATTTCCAAAATATGTGCTGCTGGTGCCTGCTGACTCGATCACTGGATTCTTTGTTTTGCTTGTCATTTGTGTGCTGTCAAGCATTGTCGCTATCCGCATGGCGCTCAAGATCGATCCGGCTGAAGCGATAGGAGGCTGAAGATGGCAGCAAAAGGCATTCACATTGAAGGGTTGAGCAAGTGTTATGGCAAGGGCGATACAGCTGTCTTCGCCTTGAAGGATGCGAACATGCATGTCCTGCCTGGCGAAGTGGTCGGCCTGATTGGTCCTTCAGGCTCAGGCAAGAGCACCTTGCTCAAATGTTTGGGCGCAGTGATCAACCCCACCGCCGGACGCATGGTGCTGGGCGACGAGATAATTTTCGACAATGAATGGAAAGTGCGCGACTTGCGGGCATTGCGCCGCGACAAGATCGGTTTTGTGTTTCAGGCTCCCTATCTCATTCCATTTCTTAATGTCACCGATAACGTGGCTTTGTTGCCAATGCTCGCTGGAGTGTCTAATGCCGAGGCACGAAAGAGCGCTCTCGATCTCCTCACCGCGCTGGATGTGCAACACCGCGCCAAGGCCATGCCCGTTCAGTTGTCCGGCGGCGAACAGCAACGCGTGGCCATCGCGCGCGGGCTGGTCAACCGCCCGCCGGTGATATTGGCTGACGAGCCAACCGCGCCGCTGGATTCGGTACGGGCCATGGCGGTGATCCGCATTCTCAACGATATGGCCAAGCACTTTGAAACCGCCATCATCGTGGTCACTCACGATGAAAAGATCATACCGACCTTCAAACGTATCTACCACATCCGCGATGGCATCACGCACGAGGAAGCTGGCGAAGGGCGCAGTTTCGACTGACAGCCTGCCGGGGAGAACGGAAAAAAGTAAAAAAAAGCCCGTCAACCTGTTAAGGCCGCTGGCTTTATGAACTGCTATATTCAAAAAATGGTGCGAAGGCCAGAGCCACTAAAAGCGAAGTAACGATACGAAACAAAATGAAAAATCAGTCCGAATAAAACATTTTCCCCAAATATCCGTTTTCTGCAAATCTGTTGAGCATCGTTTCAGGGGTTCATCACAGCGGCGGGGCCGGGTGTTCAGCCGTAAAAAAAGTAGATAACCTAATGTGCAACTCTTATGCAGCAACCAACCCATCCAGATCAAGCGGAGGGCGGTTGCAAGATAAGTTAAGGAAAATACAGACAGTATGCGCCAAAATTTTATGGATCAGCCGGTGTTGAAAATGCCAAAAATCGTGCGTTCGGATGTGATCGGCGTTCCCGCTCTCACACACCCAATAGCCGACGGATTCCCTCAATATCCAACTGCTGCCGCAGCACGTCAGCCAGACGGTCAAGGGCAGGCTCGATGTCGTATCGTGCGCCTGCGCTGCTGTCCAAGGCGGCCAGCCCTTTGCGCAGGCGCAGGCGGTTGAGCAGCCAGCGGCGGAAGGAGTCGCTGTCGAAGATGCCGTGCAGGTAGCTGCCCCAGATCTTCCCTGAAGCGTCCGCGCAGCCGCAGGTGCCGCCATCGTCGAAGGCAAGCAGGCGCTCCGCCGCTGTCTGGCTCAGGCCATGATGAATCTCATAGCCGCGTACTGGCAGGCCGGAGGGCAGATGCACGCCCTGCCTGCGGATCAAGGTTTTCTCCGCCGCCAGCTCGGTGCTTAGGTCGAGTAGGCCAAGGCCGTCGCTGCGGCAGCCCGGCTCGCCTTCCAAACCGTGCGGATCAGCCACCGAACGGCCTAGCATCTGGAAGCCGCCGCAGCTGCCGACAAGCTCCGCGCCTGCCGCCGCCAGCTTGCGGACAGCTTCGGCCAGGCCATGCTCCTTCAGCCAAGCGAGGTCTGCCGGAACATTCTTGGAGCCAGGCAGGATGACGCAGTCCGGCGTGCCCAAGTCCTCAGCCTTCCGCACCGTGCGCAACCAGACATCCTGCTCCTCCAGCAGCGGCTCCAAGTCGGTGAAGTTGGAGATGTGCGGCAGGTCAAGCAGGACGATCTCGACATGCGGCCCGGCAGGCTTGGGACGGTTGAGCGCGCCCGTCTTGAAGCTGACCGAATCCTCCTGCGGCAGGCCGAGATCCGGCAGCCACGGCACCACGCCGAAGACCGCCTTGCCTGTGCGCTGCTCCAGAAAGCGGTGCGCGTCAGCAAGCAGCGAGGCATCGCCCCGGAAACGGTTGACGAGGAAGCCTGCCAGCAGCCTGCGTTCCCACGGGGCCATCACCTCGACATGGCCGACAAAGGAAGCGTACACGCCGCCCCGGTCTATGTCGCCCACCAGCAGGGCCGGAGCCTGAGCGTGCCGGGCCATGCGCATGTTGACGATGTCGTGCGCCTTGAGGTTGACTTCACCCGGACTTCCTGCGCCCTCCAGGATTATGCAGTCGTGTTCGGCAGCCAGCTCATCGTAGGTTGTGCAGACCGTGCGCCAGAGCTGCTCTTTATAACGCACGTACTCGGCCACGCGCATGTTGCCCACAGGCTTGCCAAGGACAATCACTTGACTGCCCACGTCGGAATTCGGCTTGAGCAGGACAGGGTTCATCCGTGCGTCCGGGTCAAGAAGGCAGGCCTGCGCCTGCACCGCTTGAGCGCGGCCCATCTCCAGGCCGTCCTTGGTCACGCAGGAATTAAGCGACATGTTCTGAGCCTTGAACGGGGCAACCCGCAGGCCGTCTTGCAGCAGGACACGGCAGAGACCAGCGGCAAGCACGCTCTTGCCCACGTCCGATCCGGTGCCGAGCAGCATCAGGGCAGGAGTCCTCTTCTTTTTGCCGATGGAGGCAACGGCTGACCCCAGCGCCAGCGTCAGGCGCATGGCGTTGACAAGGCGGCTGTTCTCCTCCTCCGAGCGCACCGCGATGCGGAAATACTGCCTGTCCAGACCCTCGTAGTCGGCGCAGGCGCGTATGGCAATGCGGAAGTCCCGCAGCAGCTTTTCCGCCAGCTTGGCAGCGTCAGTGCGCACGTTCAGGCGCAGGAGCAGGAAGTTGGCTGCTCCTTCAATCACCCGCACCTGCGGCACGTGTTCGGCCAGCTCGCGGCAGAGCATCTCGCGGCAGCGGCGCACAGTTTCCCGGCTTTGACGAAGGTAGCCGTCCTCGCCTAAGACAAAGGCTCCGGCGGCCTGGGCCAACGTGTTTACCGCCCACGGCGCAATTTGGCTGCGGATGGTCGCGCAGTGCTGTTCCGAAGCGGCGAGGAAGCCGAGACGCAGGCCCGGCACCGCGTAGAGCTTGGTCAGCGAACAAAGGGTGATGATGTTCTCCCGGCAGCAGGCCACGCTCTCATATCCTTCCACAAACCCGGCGAATGCCTCGTCAATGAGGAAGAGCGTCTCCGGGCAGCGGTCGGCCAAGGCCAGCAGCTTGTTGCGGTCACACATCCTGCCGGTGGGATTGTTCGGCTGGCCGAGGATAAGGAGGTCGCCCGGACGGAGAATGCTGTAGAGGGCGCGCAGGTCAGGCTGGAAGTCCTCCTCCTCAGGCAGCGGCACAGACATCGCCTTGATGCCGGCCTTGGCGCAGGCATGGCGGTAGTCAACATAAGCGGGAACAGGAATCACTGTCCGCTGCGGCCTCAGGGCGCGCACTGCGGCATGAAGCAGCTCGGATGTGCCGTTGCCGACAATGATCTGGGTAGAGAAGAGCCGGCGCCGGTTGGAGATGGCTTTGATCAGCTCTGACGCGTCAGGATCAGGATAGTGAACTATATCCTGCATCCGCGCTGCCAGCACGTGCCAGAGCTGCTCTGGCGGGCCAAGCGGATTGATGTTGGCACTGAAGTCGAGGATATCGTCCGGCTTGCAGCCGCAGCGGGCCGCAAGATCGTGCAGATTGCCGCCGTGCGTGTTTTTCATGGGCGCAGCTCCAGAGCCGCGAAGGGCGGCAGATTGAGGATGTCCATGAAGCGGGAGACATGCCAGTGCGCCTCCAGCTCTGGGTTGCGGAAGGCGATCAGATCAACCCCAGCAGCAGCTGCGTGCGCCTGATCCACGCTGGAGTCGCCGATAAAGATGGCCTCGTCAGGCCGGAGCTGGAAATGCTCCAAGATCACATGCAGCGCGTCGGGCGCAGGCTTGGGCCGGGGAGCGTTGGCAGCAGTCATGACGATCTCGAACCACGGACGCAGGCCGAAGATGTCCAAGATCATGTCCATCGAGGTGGTGCGGTTAGTGGAAATGGCCCGATGGCAGCGCGGAGCAATGATCCGCAGGAAATCGAGCAGGTCCGGTGCCATGAGCATGTGCCGCAGGTACGGCGTGTAATCAAGGGTCTTGGCGTAGTCCGTGGCCGCCTCCATCGGAATGCGACCGTGCTTGCGGAAGATATGGCGGATGGAGTCGCTCACGTTGTGCATGTGGACGTAATCCATCTCCTCTTTGTCCATCAGCGGGCAGCCGAAATGAGCGAGCAGGTCGTTGTAATAAACCCTGTTGGCCTCGCGGGAGTCAAACAGCACTCCGTCGCAGTCAAAGACGACAAGTTTGAGCATGGTCTGGGGGAATAGGGATCAGGTTGAAGGCGAGGGCAAAGGTGGCATCAAGCAGCCAGTCTCGACTGTTCGACTGCGCTTGGCGTGTGCGCGATGCAAGGGCAGGCCGCTCATGCCCGCCCGCAGCTGCATGAGCCAGCATACCCAGCCTGCCAGTTTTTTCAACAGAGATAGGAGTTACGCAGTTGCATAAAGATTGATAGGCTCAAGCGTATAAATCGGTTTCGTCAAATACGCCCGAACAGCGTCACGGATGATGGCAGTCTTTGCCTCGAACCAAGAAATTCATTTGACAAAACAATGATATTCAA
>NZ_JBLWEM020000070.1:0-162032 GCF_048287365.2 Candidatus Electronema sp. JC
CCGCCATATTCTCCTGATTTGAACCCCATAGAGCATAAATGGGCGCAAGCAAAGGCACTCAGAAGAAAACTTGGCTGTTCGACAGATGAGATTTTTCAGCAGCCATGTTTATAGTCAATTTATTGTGCTACGGCTATAACGGCATTATCACCACATTTGCAGGCAACGGTTCTTACTGCCTCAGCGACGATAACAGCGACAATGGTTCAGCAACTGAGGCCAACCTCGGTTATTCAACAGGAGTGGCTGTAGATCAGATGGGCAATATTTTCTTTATCAACGAGTGCGGTGCTTATCAATACCGTATTCGCAAGGTGGGTGCTGACGGTATCATCACTACAGTAGCAGGAAAGGGTTCTGCTAGCTACAGCGGTGACAACGGTTTGGCAACCGAGGCCCACTTTGCTTGGCCAGCAGGATTGGCTATAGACCAAGCGGGAAATATCTTCATTGCCGATAGCAGTAACCATCGCATCCGCAAAGTGGATACGATGGGCATTGTGACCACGGTTGCGGGCAACGGTTCCCCTGGCAACATTGACAATATTCCGGCAACAGCAACCGGTCTTTATCTTCCAAAAGGAGTGGCGGTAGATCAAGCGGGAAATATTTTCATTGCCGATACATTGAACTATCGCATCCGTAAAGTTGCCTTTGCATCCGCTGTGTTCAAGTCAGAGTTGCTTGCCGCAGGCGACATCCCCTTTGCTGATGACAACGGTCTCGGCTACATCATGTCCGCCACCGGCCTGCATAAAAAGACCATTGATTTGGACAGCGGTCTTGTCTTGCAGCAATTCAGCTATGATGCCGATGACAAGCTGATTTCCATCACCGACCAGTTCGGCAATGTCACGGCCATTGAGCGGGGCGCGGACGGCATTCCGACTGCCATTGTCTCGCCGGACGGCCTGCGCACCGAGCTGCACATCAACGCGGACAAGCAACTCACTCAGATCGTTTACCCGGACAGCAGCGCCTACAACTTCACCTACACCGCTGACGACCTGATGACGGTTGAGACGGAGCCGAACGGCAACCGTTTTGAGCATCATTTTGATGCCAACGGCAAAATCGCCGAGGTGCTTGACGAGGAAGGCGGCCACTGGCAATACACCCGGCAGCGGCTTGCCAATGGCGACGTGCGGATTGAATCGACAACTGGCGAGGGCAACCGCACAGTCAATCTGGATAACAACGCTTCCACCGGGGCTTTTTCCACTGTCACCATTGACCCAAGCGGCAATGAGAGCAGTTTCAGCCGTTCTGCTGACGGACTCAGCGAAGAGCGGGAACTTTCCTGCGGCATGACCAATTCGACCGAATACGGCTTGGATGCGGAATACAAGTACAAGGTGGTGCAGAGCACAAGCACGCAGTCGCCTGCCGGATTGATGAAAATCGCCCAGATCGACAAGACCTATCAGGATACCGACGGTGATGCAAACGAGCTGCCTGACCTGATCACGGAAACGGTCTCCCGTGACGGCAGACTGACCACCCTTGTTCATAACATCCTGACAGGGGAAAAGACTGTCACCACGCCGAAAGGCAGAAAAGTGACGGCCAAGTATGACCCGGCAACCCTGCTCACCAAGAGCGTGGAAATTCCCGGTCTCTTCCCGACTAACTATGCCTACGACAGCAAGGGCCGCCTGACCTCAGTCACGACGGATGCCCGGACAGCGGCTTTCAGCTACAACGCCCAAGGCTTCCTTGCCTCGCAGACCGACCCGGAAGGCCGCAGCACCTCCTACACCCATGACGCGGTCGGCAGAGTGACCAAGATGACCCGGCCTGATGCCAGCACGGTGCAGTTCAGTTATGACAGCAACGGCAATATGACCGTGCTGACCAATCCGTCGGCCACAAATCATGGTTTTGCCTACAACAAGGTCAACAATCAGAGCAGTTATCAAACCCCGATCAGCGGCTCGTACAGCTACGTCTATGACAAGGACAGAAGGCTGAAGCAGACCAATTTCCCTTCAGGCGCGCAGATCAGCAATATCTACACTGACAACCGGCTGACCCGGATGCAGACTCCTGAAGGCAATATCGACTACGACTATCTGTGCAGCTCCAAGATCAGCTCGATAAAAAAGGGGACGGAAGAATCACTTTCTTACAGCTATGACGGCAGCCTGCTGACCTCGGAAACAAAAAGCGGCACGCTCAATCAGACGCTGACCTTTGCCTATAACAACGACTTTGACCTTGCCGCAATCACCTACGCTGGCGGCACGGAAAATCTCAGCTATGATGATGACGGCCTGCTGACTGGCATCGGCGCCTACAGCGTGAGCAGAAATGCCGCCAACGGCCTGCCGGAGCAGGTCAGCGGCAATGTCCTGAACCGCAGCCGCACCTTTAACGGCTACGGCGAACTGGCTGCTGAAAACTCCACGGTCAATGCGAAGCCTGTCACGAGCTGGTCTGTGACTCGGAATAAGAACGGCAAAATCCTGAGCAAGACCGAGACCGTGAACGGCAGCACGGTTGACTATGCGTATTCGTATGACGACATGGGCAGGCTGCTGACCGTGAAAAAAGGCGGCACCCTTGTCGAGGAGTATCAGTACGGGCTGAATGGCAGCCGCACTCATGAGATGAACAGCCTCAAAGGTGTATCCGGTCGGGATTACAGCTATTCGGTCGAGGATCATCTGCTGTCCGCAGGCGGGGTGAGCTATCAGTTCAATGCGGACGGCTTTCTGACCAAGAAAACCCAAGGTGCTGATGTCACTGCTTATGCCTATTCCTCCCGTGGCGAGCTGCTGCACGTCACGCTGCCGGACGGCAAGAGCATCGACTACCTCCACGACCCGCTGGGCCGCAGGATTGCCAAGAAGGTCAACGGCAGCATTGCGGAAAAATACCTCTGGCGCGGCCTGACCCAGCTGCTGGCCGTCTATGACGGCAGCGACAGCCTGCTGATGCGCTTTGAGTATGCGGACGGCAGAATGCCGGTCGCCATGACCGCTGGCGGCGCGACCTATTATCTCGGCTATGATCAGGTCGGCTCGCTGCGCACGGTCGCCGATGCCGACGGCAACGTGGTCAAGGCAATCAGCTATGATTCCTTCGGCACGATCCTTTCTGACAGCAATCCCGCCTTGGCCGTGCCCTTCGGCTTTGCAGGCGGCCTGCATGACCGGGATACCGGGCTGGTCAAGTTCGGCTTCCGGGATTATGACCCGGCAATCGGCCGCTGGGTTGCCAAAGACCCGATCTTCTTTGCGGGCGGGGATGTGGATTTGTATGGGTATGTGTTGGGTGATCCGGTGGGGTTGGTTGATCCTTCGGGGCTAGACATAGCAGATCTTTTATCAAATCCTGAAAGATTTTGGGAACGTGCAATGGAAAATAAGTCTAACAGCGTAAATAAATTGATTGACAGTGCATCTAAAACTGGAGAAGAGTTTATTGATTATATACAGAATACTGACTGGGGAGGTGAATTTGAAAATGCTATAACAGATTCTATTGCTTTTGCCACAGGTGCTGTAGATGCTCAGACTATGAATGGATTTACACGAGGGATAGAATTGGCAATGGATGCAGAGGGCAGAGAGGATATTAAAGACGGCTTGTGTCAAGTAAAGAGATCAGATGCCTATAAATGGGGTAATAATATAGGTAGTGCTGTGAGTGCCAGTAAGATATTTCAACGAGGAATATCAATGTCTTCAAGGATAAGTAAAATTATAGAAGAAGGTGCATCAAACGTTATAGGTGCAGGCATCAGTAAAACTTCCTCTTGTCAACCTTAGACAGCTCTCAATGCCTTTTCCACCCCGGATCGGGAAAAACCGGGGCTGTTCTTCTTGGGCACCCGGTAGCACGGCAGGTTGGGGATGAAGAACGAATCATAAGGCGAGTCGAACATGTCGGGGTTTGTGCCGCTCACCCGCAACCTATGAGCTGACAAACAGCAGAGATTTTGCCTATCAAAATGCATAGGTTTTGCCTGTCAAAAGGCGTAGGTTTTGCCTATCAAAAGCCTTGGCTTCTGCCTATCAAAAAACCTCCCTTCTATATATCAAAAGGGAGGTTTTTACATCTCAAAATGGAGACCTTTTAGTATATAGAAGGGCAGGTTTTTGATTCGCAAAAAATCCGCATGTATCAATGTATGTATTCATCTCTTTCCATAAAGAACAATCTTTTCTTATCAGCCCGGCAGCCCTGTAGCTTGGGGTGAGGCGCGAACCCCGACAAAATATGGCGCAGCAGTGGCGCATAAGGTGACAGATTCATTTCAAATCTTGCCCGTCATGCCGGAAATTGCGGGGTGTTTCCGCGTCATTCCGGGGCGTTGCACGGGCTATGGATGCTATGCAAATTTTAACACAAACAAAAAATGAGCGGACAGATGACAGGTCAAGTGCAATACTGGATTGAACTTTCTGAATATGACATTGAGACGGCTGAGGCCATGTTGAAAAGCAGGCGATATCTTTACGTCGGCTTTATGGCCCATCAATCTGTTGAAAAAATACTCAAGGCATGTTGTGTGAAAAATAACAGTGCAACTGCACCGTTTTCCCACAGTCTTTCTTATCTTGCAAAGAAAGCGAATATCTATGATTCCTTTTCGGAAGAGCAAAAAAATTTCATCGACATGCTTGAACCGATGAATATCGAATGCAGATACCCGACCCATAAAGAACAACTTATGAGAAGTCTGACAGAAGAGCGATGCAAAGAAATTCTTGCAACTTCAAAGGAACTGCAACAATGGATAAAGAAGAAGCTATAAGAAAGCTGGTGCAATACAAGCAGCTTCTATCGCAATATATGTCATTTGAAAAAATGATGCTGTTCGGTTCTTATGCACGAGGAACACAACGGGAAGAAAGTGATGTGGATGTCGCGATAATAGTTGATGAAATATCTGGAGATTATTTTTCCGCAAGACCGTTGCTTTGGCGTATCAGGAGAGAAGTGGACGACAGGATTGAACCGGTTCTTCTTGAAAAGAAATACGATAAAAGCGGCTTTCTGGAAGAAATAACGAAAACCGGAATTCTGATATAACCGTGCATGACACAAGGTGGCAGATTTATTTTTTAAATCTTGCCCGTCATGCCGGAAATTGGAGGGGTGTTTCCTCGTCATTCCGTGGCGTTGCATCAAATTTGACAGAATAATAATTCTTACGATATAATCCTTTTGTAAGGAGAAAATTAACCAATCATCCGAAAGGAGGCGCATTATGCAGACAGTTATAACCTCAAAGTTTCAAACCACTATTCCTAAAAAAATCAGAGAAAAGCTGCTGCTGTCCGCAAAAGACACTCTGAACTGGGAGATAGAAGACGGACGGATCATTGTTTCGCCGATGCAGACGGAGTTTCTGAAACATAAAAATTCTGTCCGCATCGGGCCGGGAGACATTGCGGAAGATATTCAGGCCGCCAGAGCAATACGGGCAGGCAGGTGTAAATGAAAAAAATCGTTATTGACACCAACTGTCTGCTGTCCTTTGTCACGGACAAAAACCCGGAGCAGCAGGAGAAGATATCCAAGCTGTTTCATGAAGCTGGTCAACTGAAGGTCGGCGTGTTATGCCACCACCATGTGATCAGCGAATTTGTTTTTGTACTCAGCTCAGTTTACGGAACAGATACGGAAAAGATACATGAGATTCTTTCTGATCTCATTGCCATGCCCGGAATTACGACAGTTTCTGAAATGAACATGCAAACAGTTCTCTCTCTGTGGCCTGCTGTCATTGCAGATTACGGCGATGCTCTTATTGCTGCGTACAGTAAAGATACCAAAGGGACTGTTGTTGCCACTTTTGACAAAAAAATCAGCAAAGCGATGCACAGGGCAGGAATCGCAACGTATCAGTTGTAATTCTCTCGTTCACGCGCCAGCATGCCGGACGGAGCCGTATAAAAGCAGGTAGAGGCAGAGAAAATCGATCATTATCAGCAAAATCGCTGCCCGGCACGCCAAGGCGGTTGAGCGGAGCCGAAACCGCCGCTGCCTTCGGCTTCGCTCAGGCAGCTCATTACTTCTGCGACATCTGTCAGCTTGACGATACCACATGCAGGGAAGCATGGATTTTTCAAGAGTTATAGGTCACAACTTAGGTATAGTGTCTCCCGCAGAGGGCGCTTGCGGACGAACCGCCTGCGGTCAGCCCGGCTGCCTGGCCTTGAATCCTCGACGAGGACATGCAGCGGCAGGGCATCAGGCCGAAATCGGGATGCGGATGATCTTTGGCAGGCCCGGAGGAATTTTCTTGTTGACGGCAGCCCGCATCTCTGCCATTAATCAGCCGAGACAAGTTTTGGGGCGGACGCATGATCGCTCCGGCTTTGCCGGGGAGGAAAGTCCGAACACCGCAGGGCGCGGCGGTTCCTAACAGGAACTCCGGGCAACCGAAGGACAGTGCCACAGAAAAGACACCGCCGATGGGACGGGCGACCGTTCACAGGCAAGGTTGAAATGGCGAGGTAAGAGCTCACCGCTTGCGTGGCGACAGGCAAGGCAAGGAAAACCCCGCCGGGTGCAAGACCAAATAGGGAAACGTTTGAGGGCTGCCCGCCTGATGTTTCCGGGTAGGTCGCACGAGGTGCCGGGCGACCGGCATCCCAGTCAAATGATCATGGCCTGCCGAGCATCGCAGGGACAGAATTCGGCTTACAGTCCGCCCCAATTTTTTGCTTCAGCCGGAAGCAGCTGCTCCCGGTTTCATCCGCGCCTGCCCGTCGGGCGGCGCGTTCCCTTCTGGCGGCATCTGATGCAGAACTACCAGCTGGTGCTCACCGAGCATCTCAATCACTACGGCTATCTTTTCGGCGGCGCGCTGCTGAAATGGGTGGATGAGTCCGCCTACATCTGCGCCCGGCTGGAGCATCCCGGCAAATGCTTTGTCACCGTCGGCATGGACAAAGTGAGCTACAAGAAGCGGGTCGAGCTGGGCAGCGTCCTGCTGTTCAATGTCGAGAAGGAGCGTGTCGGCACCACCTCCGTCACCTACCGCGTGGCGGTCAGCGTGGCCAGTCCGCAGCAGGACGGCATCCCGGAGATATTCTCGACGCTGGTCACGTTTGTCTGTCTGGATAAGGACGGGAATAAATGCCCAATAAACGGATAAGGTGCGAAATATTATACCGGAGATTAAAGCATCTTGTCTGATTACCCTACGAACGAATGCGCTTATCTGCTCAACGCAGAGTACCGTCATGGCTTCAAGGTCTTTGTCCGCTTCAACACCGGTGAAGCCGGTGAAATTGACCTTGCCGAGATCATCAGCAAATATGAAGCCGCCGCGCCTCTGCGCGATCAAGAAATGTTTTCTAAGTTCTATATTGATTCGTGGCCAACACTGGCTTGGAACTGCGGCTTTGACATTGCCCCTGAAGTGCTGCTGAACAAATTGCAAGCAAGTCAGCAGCAGCCTGTTTCTGAATAAGTTTCGTCAACTATTTTCCGTAACGCCTCTGAACCCCGCCTTTCCCCATGCTCACCATCAGCAGCCTCAGCCTTCAGCACGGCCCCAAGCATCTTTTCCGCGACATCGCCGCCCAGATTCATGTCAACGACCGCATCGGTTTAAGCGGGGTCAATGGCACGGGCAAATCCACCTTGATGAAAATCATCTGCAAGGAGATAGAGACCGACCCCGGCGTGATCAGCCGGGCCTCGTGGTTTACAGTGGCGTATTTGCCGCAGGAAATCACTATTGAGCTGGGCAGCCGAACGCTGTATGAAGAAGCAGAGCACGCCTTTGACGAAGCCTTGCAGCATCAGCGGGAGTTTGAAGAAATCAGTCAGCGCATGGCCGGGATTGATCAGCATGACCCGGAGCTGGACGCGCTGATTGAACGCCAAGGCGAGTTGCAGCATTTGCTGGAAGGCCACGATGTCTTCCGCATCCGCCCGCAGATTGAGCGCATTCTCTTTGGCCTCGGCTTTGTCAAAGCGGATTTGGACAGAGAGGTGAAAGAGTTTTCCGGCGGCTGGATCATGCGCCTGCTTTTAGCCAAGCTGCTTTTGCGCCAGCCCGCCTTGCTTCTGCTGGACGAGCCGACCAACCATCTTGATCTCGACTCGCTGACTTGGATGGAGGAATTCCTTCAGCAATACCAAGGGGCGATAATGATTATCTCCCATGACCGTTCGTTCTTAGACCGGGTGACAACAAAAACCTGGGAGCTGAGTCTGGGCAGACTGACGGTCTATAAGGGCAACTACTCTAAATATCTGGAGGAGAAGGCCCTGCGCATGGAAATGGAGCGCGCCTCCTACGACAACCAGCAGGCCCAGATTCGCCAGACCGAGCAGTTTATCACCCGCTTCAAGGCCAAGTCCACCAAGGCCAAGCAGGTGCAGAGCCGGGTCAAGCAGCTGGAAAAGATTGAGCGGATTGAGCTGTCGGAAAGCGAGCGCACCATCCATTTTGCCTTCCCCCCTGCCGCTCCTTCCGGGCGCGACGTGCTGGAGCTGAACCGGGTGAGCAAGCAGTTTGACGGCAGGACGATCTTTAAGGATGTCTCGTTCACGCTGCGGCGCGGCGACAAATTGGCAGTGGTCGGCGTGAATGGCGCGGGCAAGACGACCTTGATGAAAATCATGGCCGGGCTGGAGCCAGCCGAAGGCACTGTGCGCCGGGGGCATAATGTGGTCATGACCTATTTCGGCCAGCATCAGGCGCAGGAGCTGGACGGTCAGTACAGCATCTTGGACACTGTCTATCACAATGCGCAGGATATGACCATAACCAAGGTGCGTTCGCTGCTGGGCGCATTCCTTTTCACTGGGGATGATGTCGATAAAAAGGTACAGGTGCTGTCTGGCGGCGAGAAAAGCCGGGTTGCTTTAGCAAAAATGCTGATCAAGCCTGCCAACCTGATGATGCTTGACGAGCCGACCAACCACCTTGACATTGCCTCGCAGGAGGTTCTGCAAGAGGCGATGGCCCAGTATGAAGGCACGATCGTCGTGGTTTCGCACAACCGCTCCTTTGTTAATTCCTTTGTCAACAAGGTGCTGGAAATCCGCGACCAGCAGGCGTTCCTGCACGACGGCAATATTGACGATTACTTGGAAACTCGTAAGCGGCGCGAGGAAGAAGCGGCGGGCGGCGCGAGGAATATCAAAGCTGCCGCGCCGAAACCTGCTGTTGTCCAGCCTGTTGCAGTCAGCGTTGACCGCAAAGAAGACAGGAAGCAGCGCGGCCAGCAGCGGGAGCAGGTGAATGCCCAAGTCAAGCCGTGGAAGAAAAAGTCGGTGGATGCGGAAAAGGAGATTGAGCGGCTGGAAACGCAGAAGATTGAGCTTGAATCACAGATGGCCGACCCGGCTTTGTATGCAGATCAGCAGCGATGGGTCAAGACGAGCAAGGAATATGGTGAGGTAAAGCAGCTTTTGGAGCGGCAGTATGCGGCTTGGGAAGAGGCGCAGGCGAAGATTGAGGAGTTGGAGAAAGGGGAGTAGAATAAAAGGCTGACGAAAACAAGGAAACCGGAGGGGAATCATGCAGCTCAATCTCGAATTGGGGAATCGGCATTACGAAAAATTGCAGCAGCTTCAGCACACGGTGGGGAAAGATGCGCGCACTGTGCTTGAGCTTGCCATTGATGAGCTGTATGCGCGGCATCAAGTTGCTGTCGGCCCAGATGCGCTGGAGATTTTCCGCAAGAACGGCGTGGTCGGCTGTGGGCATGGAGGCAGCAATCTTTCGGAAAATTACAAGAACGAACTGGATTGGAGCAATAAGCTGTGATTATTGCAGACACAGGCTTCTGGGTTGCCTTGGTAAATGCCGACGACAAGTATCATCAAGTGGCCATAGATGCGTTCAGCAGATTGCGTGAACCGCTGATAACGACATGGCCGGTTCTGACCGAAACGTGTCATCTGCTGCTGAAACGCATGGGAATTGAGGCGGAATTAGGCTTCCTCCGCAGTCTCCGTCAAGGGAGTTTCATAGTTTTTGATCTTCGTGAGGATCATCGCAGTATTATTCTAAATCTGATGGAGAAATACGCTGACCTGCCGATGGATTTGGCAGATGCGTCGCTGGTTGTTTTGGCAGAAGAGCTGCGTGACGGAAGGATACTCAGCACTGATCAGCGTGACTTTCGGACGTATCGCTGGAAGAACACCTGTCCATTTCAGAATATGCTGTTTGTTTATTGAAAGAAGCAGAGATTATCATGGCCTATAGCGATTTCACCCTGAAGAAAGTGAAGGCTGAGTTTCAGCTGAAGACGGTTGAGTTTGGTTCGTTATTTGATGAAGTGCCAGAGGCCGAGATCAGTTCCTATCTTGCCGCGACATTAGCCAGAAATGTTCCGCTGGCCTTGTCAATCAACACGGAAAAAGCCCGCTCCGAGCTGATCATCATCAATATTTTGGTGGAAGCAAAGGAGATGCTGACGGAAAGCATCAGTCTTTTTTCCGGGATTGACTTCACGGTTGACCGAGAGCGGGGCCTGAGCGGCTTTTGTGATTACATTCTGAGCCAATCCGCCGAGCAGCTTTACCTTGATGTGCCAGTTCTGGCGGTGGTTGAGGCGAAGAATGAGGACATTATTTCAGGGCTGGGCCAGTGCATTGCGGAGATGTACGCCGCCAAGCTGTACAACGAGAAGGAAAACCGGCATCTGCCGTGCATTTATGGGGCCGTGACCACCGGCGATGAATGGAAATTCCTGAAACTTGCCGAAGACACGGTGTTTATAGACAAGCCCTCGTATTACATCAGCAGCATTGGTAAGATTATGGGGGTGTTGGCGCATATGCTGAAAAAGGCGCGGGGGAAGATTGAGGAGATGGAACACAGCTCCAAGGCAAACGCATGACTTTTTGATGGACACGCTACGTAACTGACTGTTGAGCAATTATGAGTTACACAAGGTGTTTGCTTCCATTTGCAGTGTTTCTTGTCACTCCCGCAAGCACCTTCCCCAAACTCTCCGCCAGCTCCGCCGCTGTGCCCTGCAAGGAAAACGTGCTCTGCTCCTGGCTGTCCATGTTACGCAGCACGGCCTCGCGCCGTTCAAGCTCCTGCTCGCCGATGATCAACGTGAAACGGGCTTTCACCCGGTCGGCCTGTTTCATCTGCGCTTTGAGGCTGCGGCTGCCGTGCTCCATTGCAACAGCGCAGCCAAGGCGGCGCACAGCGTGAACTAACGGCAGGGCGAATTCAGCGGCCTGCCCGCCCAGCGGGGCGACAAAAAGATCGGCGCGGGGAACAGCAGTTTTGTTATTTTCGCGCTGCTCCAGCAGCAGGACAAGGCGCTCCATGCCCAAGCCGAAGCCGAGGCCGGGGGTGTTTTTCGGCCCGCCCAGCTCTTCAATCAAGAAATCATAGCGACCGCCGCCGCCGACCGCCGACTGCGCTCCCAGCTCGGTGGTGGTGAATTCAAAGGTGGTGCGGACATAATAATCCAAGCCGCGCACCATGAAGCGGTTGAGGCTGTAGCGCACGCCTAAGTCATCCAGCCCGTGCCGCACTGCCGTGAAGTGCGTGGCGCAGTCGCCGCAGAGGCTGTCGAGTATGGACGGCGCGTTCTGCACCGTCTCTTTGCAGCCCCGGTTTTTGCAGTCCAAGACCCGCAGCGGATTGCTGCCGCAGCGCCGCTGGCAGTCTTCGCAAAGGTTGGCATTGCGTTCCTGCAAATACTGCACCAATTGAGCGCGGAAGCCGGGGCGGCACTGCGGGCAACCGATGGAGTTAATTTCTAAACTGACGTGCAGCCCCAGCTCGTCAAGGAGCAGCTGGGCCATGGCCATCAGCTCCGCGTCCGCCGCCGGTTCGGCAGTGCCGATGATTTCTGCGTCAATCTGATGGAATTGGCGCAGGCGGCCCTTCTGCGGGCGTTCATGGCGGAACATCGGCCCGATGGTGAAGAGCCGCTGCACCGGCTGCTGGACATGCAGGCCGTGCTCGACATAGGCGCGGGCGATGGAGGCCGTGGCCTCCGGGCGCAGGGTCAGACCTTTGTCGGCAAAGGTGTACATTTCCTTGTCAACTATGTCCGTGCCTTCGCCGATGGAGCGGGCAAAAAGGCCGGTCGGCTCCAGCAGAGGCAGACGGATTTCCCGCAGGCCGAAGCGGCGGAAGATGCTGCGGGCAGTCTGCTCAAGCTGCTGCCAGCAAAGGGCCTCGTCGGGCAGGATGTCTTTGAAGCCGTTGACGGTCTGAAATTTCACGCGGAACTCCTTGGAAAGCGGGACGGAATCCGGCAGGGCCGGACGATGCGGTGAAAAATAAAAATAGTAGCTGTCCGCCGGGGAAAAGTCAAGCCTGCGCCGCTGGATTATGGTAATATAGACAATCCGCGCCAGCGGCTGACCGCAGGAGGATGCTTGACAAAGGAATCCCGCCGTAGCATTATTGGCACAGGTCTGCACGGTCCCGGCGCATACGCGGCCATCCACGAAGAGCTATCACTGAAAAAAGAATGAAGCTGCCCGAACTGAAAATAGGTTCCCTCACAGCCAGAATCCCGCTGATTCAGGGGGGCATGTCCATCCGCGTGTCCACCTCGGCCCTGGCTGTGCCGGTGGCGGAATGCGGCGGGATCGGCACCATCGGCGGTTCTGGCATTCCGGTGCCGGAATTGCAGGAAGACATCCGCCGCGCCAAGGCGGCGACCAAAGGAGTCATCGCGGTCAACATCATGTACGCGATGCGCGATTTTCATGACTTGGTCATGGGTTCCATCGAGGCCGGGATTGACCTGATCATCACCGGGGCCGGTTTTTCCCGCGACATTTTCCGCATTGGCCGAGAGCACAACGTGCCCATTGTCTCCATCGTCTCCTCGCCTGACTTCGCCAAGCTGGCGGAGAAATTCGGCGCGGCGGCGATTATCGTCGAGTCCGCCGAGGCAGGCGGCCATCTCGGCACTGACAAGCCTTTACGGGAAATTTTCCCGGACATCCGCAAGGCGGTCACGAAGGTGCCGCTGATCGCCGCAGGCGGCATCACCAACGGCTTTGAAATGGCCGAGATGATGGACAAATACGGCGCGGACGGCATCCAGATCGCCTCGCGCTTTGTCCTCAGCGAGGAATGCTCAGTCTCCCGCGAGTTCAAAGAAACGTATCTCAAGGCGCAGAAAGAGGACATCGTCAACGTGCAGTCGCCGGTGGGCATGACCGGACGGGCCATCCGCACCGCCTTCATTGACCAGCTGGAGCGCGGCGAAGACCTCGCGCCGGTGAAGTGCAAATACAAGTGCCTGAAAAAGTGCAGCTACAAATACTGCATCAATGACCGGCTGATGGCCTCCTGCACCGGCGATGTAGACAACGGTTTGGTCTTCTCCGGGGCCAATACCTACAAGATGAAGGAAATTCTGCCGGTGCGGGAGATTTTTCGGCAGTTTGTCCGCGATGCGGAGTCGGTTTACAAAGAAGGTGGGGAGAGCAGATAGATGAGCGGCGACGCGGCGGAAATTCGGCAGCCAACAAAAGAGGCTCTTGTCATTCCCCCGGAAGAGCATCCGGTCCGTGAAGAGGACATTGACCCGGACGCACTGGCCATACTCCGCCGTCTGCGCGACGCAGGCCATGCGGGCTACTTAGTCGGCGGCGGGGTGCGTGATCTCTATATCGGCAAAAGGCCGAAGGATTTTGACATCTCCACTGATGCCCATCCCGGCCAGCTGCGCAAGATTTTCCGCAACTCCCGCACCATAGGCCGCCGCTTCCGGTTAGTGCAGGTCTTCTTCCGCGACAACAAGGTCATTGAAGTCTCCACCCTCCGCTCGCAGAGCGAATACGACGAGGACGGCGCGCCGGATCAGGTGTTGCCGTCCAACAACACCTTCGGCACGCTGGAGGAAGATGCCTTCCGCCGCGACCTGACGATCAATTCGCTCTTTTACGAGATCGAACACCAGACGGTGATTGATTATGTCGGCGGGGTGCAGGATTTGACCGACGGCATCGTTCGCCTCGTCGGTGATCCTGACCGCCGGATCATCCGCGACCCGGTGCGGATGCTGCGCGCCGTGCGCCACGCCGCCCGCGCCGGTTTCACTATCGAGGCTGCGACGTGGGAGGCCATCGTCCGCCACCGCGACAAGCTGGAGCTGTGCCCGCCTTCGCGCCTTCGCGATGAGCTGCTGAAAGATCTGCAAAGCGGCAAAAGCCGCGCCTGGCTGGAGCTGGCCTTGGAAACCGGTGTCTTCGCCGTGCTCTTCCCCTTCTACAGCGAGCTGCTCAACGGCCCGGACGGAGCCGAGGTGAAGCAGGAGCTGGCCGCCCGGCTTTCCGCAGCTGACCGGATTTGCAGCGAAGGCGGCAAGCTGGGCAAGGTGCTTTTTGACGATGCCCTGCTTTTCGCCCTGCTGCTCCATCCTTGGGCCAAGCGGCAGTTCGGCCTGCCGCAGCCGGATGCCAAATTGGCCCGCAGGCTGTCCAGCACCGTGCGCGACGGCTTGGACGCGGCCTTCTCCGCCCGGCTCAATCTGCCCCGCGCCACGCTGGACACCATCACCGTGCTCTTCATCAACAGCGCGGTCTTCCAAGACTGCGCCCGCACCGGCAAGTCGCCGGGCTGGATGAAAAAAAAGAGCTATTTCAACGACTGCTCCCGTTTCGCCGCCTGCCTCAACGAGGCCGAAGAAGGCGCAGAGGCTGATCTTTCCCTCTTTGTCAAAATTTTGCCGCCCAGCAGCCGTCCGCCGCAAACCGCTCCGGCTGCCGTCTTCGCCAGCCCGGAGAGCAGCCGGAACGGCGGCGGCAGCTACAGTCCGGCCTTCAGCAGCAGTCCGGAAGGCATTTTCGGTCTGCGCAAGGACGGGGTGAATTTACGACTGTTCTGACGGCAGGGCAATAACCGAGCCGCAGCGTCCGGTGCGGCCCGGCCTGCCCTGCTCCCGCACCGCCCGGCGGTAGGAAAAAAAATCCCGGTTGCAGACCGTGCAGATGCCGACGGTCTCAATCTGCGCCGCCTGAATTCCCGCCGCAAGCAGCTGCTCCCGGCTGACTGCCCAGAAATCAAAGTGATTTTCCCTGACCTGATGCCGATGCATGGACGCGGGCAGCTCCTGCCGCCAATTGACGAACTCCGCGCAGCAGGGGCCGAGCGAGGGGCTGATCACCGCCCGCAAATCCGCCGGATTGCAGCCGTAGCGTTCCCGCATCAGACGCACCGTGGCGGCGATGATGTTCAGCACGCTGCCCTTCCAGCCGTTGTGCGCCGCGCCGATGACCTCCCGCACCGGATCGTGAAACAGCACCGCTTGGCAATCAGCCTGCTGAATCAGCAGCCCCACGCCGCGCTGGTCAGTGACGAGCGCGTCCGCGCCTTCATATTCAACGTCATGCCTGACATCTTCCGCCACAAAAATCCGGTCGCCATGCACCTGCACCGCTGAAGCAAGATGCTTGATTCCCAAGTGCTCTTTGAGCCGCTGCCGGTTGGCGGCGACATTCTCCGGGCTGTCGCCCACGCCATAACTGAGATTCAGGCTGGCGAAAGGCGGCCCGCTCACCCCGCCGCTGCGGGTGAACATGCCGTGCGGCAGCTGCGCATGGACAAAGAACGAATGAGTTCTCTGTTTATCCAAGATGTCGGCGTGTGCAAGCAGCGGAAACAAAACAGAAAAGCATGTATGATTTTAAGAATAATTTTACCGGCCAGCCCATTTCTGGAAGAAACCGCTGCTGTCCCCGGCTTTTGCCTGCCGTTCGGTCGCAGGGGTCGGTTTTGTCACCGCAGGCCATTTGCTTGGCTGCGGCTCCGGGCCTTCCAAAGCCGCTGGCGACGGGTCTGCGTCATGCAAGGCAGTCTCGTGCTGAATGTCCTGCCCTTCTGCCTCGCAGCAGAACTCAATGGCAATGCCGTTGGGATCAAAGGAATAGACGGCATGAAAGCTGCCGTGGTCGATCAGGTCGGAGCAGGGAAAGCCCGCTGCTTCCAGACGATCTTTCAGCGTCCAAATTGCGTCAGCGGAGTCCAGCGCAAAGGCGACATGATCAAAGGCGATTGGCCCGCAGACCGGACGGCCATGCAGCTTCCGCTCCACGGGCTGCGCGCCGTCCCATTCAAAGAAGCTCAGGCTGGCTTTTCCATCAATCTCAAAGAAATAATGACGGAACCCAGCCTCGCCAAAGCCGCTGATCAGGCGCAGTCCGAGCAGGTCGCGCCAGAAGCGGATGGTGGCGTTCATATCGCCCGTCACTAATGCAAGGTGATTGATGCCTTTGAATTTCATTGCAAGTCACGATTGAACGCTTCCAGCAGCCGCGCATGAATATTATCAAACCCGCCGTTGGAAAGAATGGCGATCACGTCGCCGGGCCGAGCCTGCTTGAGCAGAAAAGCAAGAATGGCATCGGTGTCGGGGAAATACTCAGCCGGAATGCCCTGCTGGTTCAGGGCCGCTGCCAGCTGCCGCGAGGAAAAGCTGTCGCCCGGCGCGGCGTGGTCAAGCGGCATAATCTCCCGCACCACCACCATGTCCGCGCCTGCAAAAGCGGTCTCGTAGTCCTGCTGAAATACCGCCCTGCGGCTGGTGTTGGTGCGCGGCTCAAAGACGACGAGCAGGCGGCGTTCCGGCCAAGCCAGCCGCAGCGCGCTGATGGTCTCGCGCACCGCCGTGGGATGATGGGCAAAATCATCCATCACCGTGATGCCGTTGACTTCGCCGCGCACCTGCTGCCGCCGCTTCACGCCCTCGAACGAAGCCAGCCCGCGCCGGATTTCCTCGCCGCTGAGGCCAAGATGCTCCAGCAGAGCAATCACGGCCAAGGCGTTAAGCGCATTGTGCTTGCCGGGCATGGGCAGCGAAAATTCACCGAACAATTTTTCGTCCTTACGCGCAGCAAAGGTCGAGCCAAGCCCATTTGCGGCAAAATCCCGGAGCTGCCAGCGGCAATTTGCGCCCGTGCCATAGCCGATTACCTGACCGGGGCAAAGCGCGGCAATCTCCGCCACGACCGGATCATCTATGCAGGCAATTAACGCGCCTGCCGCAGGAATCAGGCCGACAAACTGGCGGAAAGAAGCCTTGATCTGCTCCAGATCGGCGAAGATGTCGGCGTGATCAAATTCAATTGAGGTGATAATGGCGCAGAAAGGCCGGTAATGCAGAAACTTGGAAACCTTGTTGAAAAAGGCGGTGTCGTACTCGTCGCCCTCAATCACGAAACAATCGCCCGTGCCGATGCGGTAATTGCTGCCAAACGCCTCGACTATCCCGCCGATGAAAAAGCCCGGCGAACGGTCGGCGCGGTGCAGAGCGGTGGCCAAAAGCGAGGAGGTTGTGGTCTTGCCATGCGTTCCGGCCACAACCAATGGCTTGATTACGCTGTGCAGAAAAAAATGCCCCAGAGCCTGCGGCATGGAGAGATAGGGAATGCGCAGCTCGGCCAGCCGCTGCGCCTCCGGGTAAATGGCCCGGATGACGTTGCCGACAATGACCAAATCTGGGCGCGGCTCCAGATTCTCCGGCCTGTAGCCTTGCATGACTGCGATGCCAGCCTGCGCGAGAAAATCCGACATCGGCGGATACACATTCTGATCTGAGCCGCTGACCACGTAGCCGCTCTCCTTGAGCATTCCAGCTAAGGCGGCCATCGCTGTGCCGCATATGCCCATCAGATGAATATGGCGGATTTGCTCCGGCGCACAATTGAGCTGCGGATCAAGCTGCGCTGTCATCGTTCAACTCTCGCGCCGACTTCTTGATGGTGTTGAAAATCCGCTCGTAATGCTCCTCAAAGTTTGCCGGAGTCACCTTGCCGATTTCGATGAATTTGACCATGATTTCTTTGGCCGCTTTCAGCACCGCCTCGTCAGTCACGGGGCGGACAAATTTCTGCTCAGACATGTTCTTTTGCCGGATAAAAATAAAAACCCCCGCCGCCCGGAAGAAGGCCAGTTCAGTTCGGGCGGCGGAGGCCGTCTCACATAGGAAAAACCCTTGAAGGCACTTCCTTGGAGAAATTTGATGGCCGGTTTTTAATTCCTCGCCAACGCCTCGAAATCCATCGCTTCAGCATAGCGGAGCATGGTGTCTTGATCAACAGCGCGGCCTTTGATTGTAACAATGAAACGCCCGGCCACAACAATGTTGATTTCGCCGCTGCGGTCGTTGGCGTTGTATTTGATCATCGCCCGCTGCTGCTTGATGGTCTGGATATTGCCGCCTGATGCTCCGGCGAAAAGCGGATTGTTGAGCATCATGATGATGGACTGCAAAACCGGCGAGTCGGAAACGATCTCCATGGACAGCACCGAGCTGGCGGTGAAGTAGTCGCGGCTGACTGTCGAGCCGCCGCCGAAGACGGCAGCACCGAGGGATTTGGCCGCAGCCGCTTTCGCCTGCCAGCCGGGCAGTGGCTCTGGCAGCAGGGCCTTCATCCGCTCGCTTTTTTTCTGGCGGATGAGCTGGGCGGCGTAATCGAGATTGGAAATCGCCCCGGCGAGATCGTTAGCCCGGTACTGCCGCACCGCCTGCTCAATCACATTGATGATGTCGTCATTGGCGAGCCAGCTGGGCTGCGGCTCCAAGGGAAAGAGGTCTTTGGCCGCCGCTTCCGGTGCTGCTGCTGAGGCCGCCGGAGGAGCGGCGTTCTGCTGCGCAGCAGCCGGTTCCTGCGGTACTGCTGATGACGGCGTACTTTGCTGCGCTGGAACCTGCTGCGTCGGAGTTCCCGCTGCGGATGGCGGCTGGGCGGCGGGCGAATTCGTCCAGATCTCAGGCAGCGGCGCAGTCTCTGGCTGAATCGGCTGCGCTTGCTGCGGAAGCTGGCTGTTTTGCTGATCAGCAGCAGACATGGTGGCGGGAGGCGGCGGTGTGTCTATGGACTGCTGCTGGCTGCTCTCCTCCGCTTTGTACTGCTGAACAATAGCCTCCATCGCCTTGAGCAGCTCCTCTTCCTTTTCGCCCGCCCAAGCTGTGGTCAAGCCGCTGACGGCAAAGGCCATCGACACGACAGCGAATAACGCTCTCCTCATTGTTCGTCCCGTGCAGAAGTTCCGTAAGAAATAGATTTGTTGCGCCTCCTTAGTGATACATCCCGGCAGCGACCGTGTCAAGCCATGCCTCAGAAACGGCTGCTGAAATACGGCTCCAGCACCTTGGGCAGCTTCACCGTGCCGTCGGCCTGCTGACAATTCTCCAGAATCGCCACCAAGGTGCGGCCCACGGCCAAGCCGGAGCCGTTTAGCGTGTGCACGAGGCGGCTTTTCTTCCCGCCTTCAGGCCGGTAGCGAATGCCCGCTCGCCGCGCCTGAAAATCAAGGAAGTTGGAGCAGGAGGAAATCTCCCGGTAGGTGTTCTGGCCGGGCAGCCAGACTTCTATGTCGTAGGTTTTGGTGGAAGAAAAACCAAGGTCGCCGGAGCAGAGAGCAACCACCCGGTAGGGCAATTCTAGCAGTTGCAGCACCTCTTCCGCATCCGCAAGCAGGGATTCCAGCTCCTGCGCCGAGGTCTCCGGGCTGACGAATTTCACCAGCTCCACTTTGTCAAACTGGTGCTGGCGGATCAGGCCGCGTGTGTCCTTGCCATACGAGCCAGCCTCGGAGCGAAAGCAGGGCGTGTAGGCGGTGTATTTCAGCGGCAGGTCGGCCTCGCTCAGGGTCGCGTCAGCGTGGATGTTGGTCAGCGGCACTTCGGCGGTCGGAATCAGCCAGAGATCGCGACCTTCAAGCTTGAACAAATCTTCCTTGAATTTCGGCAGCTGGCCGGTGCCGGTCATGGTCTGGGCCGTGACCATGAAGGGCGGCAGAAATTCGGTGTAGCCGTGCTTCTGGGTGTGCAGGTCGAGGAAAAAATTGATCAAGGCACGCGACAGTCGTGAGGCGAAGCCTTTGAGCAGGCAGAAGCGCGCCCCGGAGAGTTTGGCCGCCGTTTCAAAATCAAGGATGCCGAGCTGCTCGCCGATCTCCCAATGCGGCTTGGGCTGGAAGGAAAACTCCGGAATTGTGCCCCAGCGTTTCACCTCAACATTGTCCTTGTCATCCTTGCCGACGGGAACTGAGTCGTCGCAGAGGTTGGGAATAGACATGACCACGCCTTCCAGCTCGGTCTCGACCTCGGCCAAGACTCTGTCCAATTCCGCAATCCGGTCGGAAACATGGCGCATCTCCGCAATCAGCGGCTCGGCCTTGGCCTCCTCGCCCGCCTTTTTTAGCTGGGCGATGTCCTTGGAGACAGTGTTGCGCTGATTTTTCAGCTGCTCGGTCTCAGCCAGCAGGGTCAGGCGACGGGCATCGGTGGCGGTGAAGGTGTCGATCAGTTCGGTGCTCATGCCCCGGCGGAGGCATTTCTCCCGGACAAGGGCGATGTTTTCGCGAATAAAGCGTAATTCAAGCATGATGGCAGTAGGTGAAAGTGGGCAGCAGGCTGCGGGTCAGTTGTCCGCCTGCTTTTTTAGCACGGCTGAAGCCGCTCCGCAACGGGTATTCAATTGATTTTGCTTTGCGGGTTTGTTACAAAGAGCAGGTTCGTGAAACTGTAGGGGCGAAAAATTTTTCGCCCCTGCCTGCCAACAAATTGCGGCTTATGTAAAAACCGGCCCGGCATTCCGTGCAAGAACACCTCAAAAACCTGACAGCTTTTCTCGCGGAGCTGCGCAAATCGCTCCGCTTTGCGGCATTCAGCCTGATCGGGCTGACAGCGGCGATCTTCTTTCTCTCCTCCGGCCTGATCGGGGTCTTTCAGGCGCATCTGCACGAAAAGCTGTACTTTTTCTCGGTGGCTGAACCCTTTCTCGCGCATATCAAAGCCGCGTTTTTTGGCGCGGTTTATTGCCTGATGCCGCTCTTCATGCACATCCTCTGGAAGGCCCTTGGCAAACCTTTCGGCGTGACCGTGACCGGCGGGAAGCTCTTCTGGTTCACCGCCGCCACCTGCCTGCTTTTCTATCTCGGCAGTTTGTTCTGCGTCTTTGTCACTCTGCCCTACGGCGCGAGCTTCCTGCTCGGCTTTCAGTCCGAGCACCTGAAGCCCTTCATCGCTGTCGGCAGTTTCGTCAACTTCGTGACCGTGCTTGTGCTCGCCTTCGGGCTGATCTTCGAGCTGCCGGTCTTTATGGTTTTTTCCGCCCAGACCGGCGCAATGTCCCGCCGTTTTTACGAGAAAAACCGCCGCTACGCCGTGCTGGCCATAGCCATCTTGGCGGCCATGCTGACACCCACCCCGGACGTGGTCAACATGGCCCTGATGGGCGGGCCGCTCTATCTGCTCTACGAGGCCGGAATTTTAGTCATCCGCCTGCTGCGGATTGATGAGCAGCGGGCGGCGGCTAAAACTCCATGACCTCGATGCCGTGCGCGAGCAGCAAAGCGGCGGTCACGCCCGGCTGCGGTGTCAGGCCGCAGGACGGGCTGCGGGCTTTGAGCAGGGCCAAGCGGATGTTCTGCGCCTGCGCGATCTGCAAGACAGCCTCGGCTCCGGCAATGAACTGCCGCGTGACATCCGCGCCTTCTTTGGTGACAACCGCTGCCCGGCCCGCCAAAACTTCCGCGCCGCTGCCAGTCAAATCAGCCGGAACACGGGGCGTGGGCAGGCCGCCCAGCTGCTCCGGGCAGACGGGCAGCCAGCAGAATTGCTTCAGCAATTCCAAGCAGCGGCGGTCAGGCTTGCTCCGCCCGTCGTAGCGGGTGCAGAGGCCGGTCAGGCAGGTGCTGACGATGCAGCGTTCAAGTTTCGGCGCGGACATGGTATAGTTGGAAAAGGATGCGGCTGTGGCAATATAGCCGTTTTTTGCAGATAATCCAGTGAGATTATTCGCTTGCCCGCAAAAAAGCGGCGGCGGGAGGCAGGGTGCGGCAGCGGAGGCAGGGTTTCAACAGGCGGGAAAAACGGGCGTTGGCGAGGCTGCTGCTGGCTGCGCTCGTTCTTGCCCTGCTTTTTCTTGCCTTCGCGCCGGGCCGCAGTCTGCGCAGTTTGCGGCAAGTGAACAAACAAGCCGAGGCGGCAGCGGAAGAAAATAAAATTCTGCTGCGGGAGACCGTTCAGCTCAACGAGGAAATCCGGCTGCTTCAGCACGACGAGCGGCATTTAGAAAAGATTGCCAGAGAGAAATACGGAATGTTGAGGAAAAACGAAGAAGTATACTATGTCTCTCCGCCAATTGAGGCAAAAGCCCCCTGACTCATGCCCGATCCCGCCGCTCTGCTTCAGCTGCTCCGCCAGACCCGCAGCCTGCTGGCCGCTCATGCCGCCTTCGGCCTGAGCAGCTATCCTGCCGCGCCGGAGCTGCGCCGATTTGCCGCTGGACGGACAGCGGTGCCCGCCCGGCTGCCGCAGCAGCGGACGGCTCCTGCGGAGAAAAAGACCGAGCCTGTCCAGCCGCAGGCGGCGGTGCTCGCTCTGAGTGAAATCGCCCGACAGCTTGCTGACTGCCGCCGCTGCCCTGCCGCTGCGAAACCTGCGCCGGGTTTAGGCGCGGAAAAACCGAAGTTGATGGTGATCAGCGATTGTTTTGTCGGCAGGGAGTGCGGGCAAGGGCAGCTCTGGAGTCAAGAGGAGGACGCGCTGTTCTGGCGGATGATGGCCGCCATCGGCCTGAATCGGGAGAACGTTTATCTCACCAGCGCCATTAAATGCCCGCAGCGGCAGCCCCCACCGCACGGCAGCGGCTGCCCGGAGGAACGCGCCTGCCTGCCGTGGCTGGAGGCGGAGCTGCGGGCTGTTCAGCCACGGCTGATCTGCGCCTTTGGCGAGGCAGCCGCCAGAATGCTGCTGGGCAGCGGGACAACGCCTCTGCTGCGGCTGCGGAAAAAATTGCACCCCTGCCCGCAGCTTGACACGGCGCAGGTGCTGGCCACCTACCCTCCCCGCCTCCTGCTTCAGCAGCCGGAGCTGAAGCGGGCCGCCTGGGAGGATTTGCAGCTGCTTCAGAAACGGCTGCCTCTTCCTTCCTGAAAACGCTGCTGCGTCTTCAAGAATCAGTCACTTGGCGCACCGCTCCTTCCGGCAGCAGACTTCCAGATCAAAGGCGTTCAGCACCCGCAGGTTGCGCTCCCGCTCCGCGCCGGTGAGCGGCGGACGGGGCGGATGCTGCGCGGCCAGCTCCGCCAGCCGGACACGGTCAGGAACCGCTGTCATGCCGCTGGCGAGAACTTTGCCGCTGCTGGTTTCCAGCAATTCGGCATCTTGGCCGTTTGTCACCACTGCCAACGGAATGCAGCAGGCAGGATCAAGCACCCGCGCTGCCGCCAAAGCCGGTTTCTCCCGCGTGACCAAGGAGCCAGGCCCGTAGCGGAGAACAAAACACCGCTGGCTGCCGACTGACACCGTCAGATCAATCACCGAGCGGACAAATATTGCGCCGAACAGCGTCTCAATGGCCAAGCGCGGCTCCAGCTCGGATTTGGCAAAGCCTTTCTCCTCGACCAAGAGCCGGGCAAGCTGCTGCCGGAACCGCTCGTCGTCCGTGTCCGGCAGCTCCTCGCCGGTGAGATAATCGCGCAGTGAGCCGTAAACGAGATGATGGCCGGTCTGGCGCATCAGCCGACGGTGACGCTGTCCAGCAGGGCGCGGTATTCCTCCGCCCGCCGGGCCAGCTCCTCGTCGCTGACACCGCCCATCGTCACCGGCAAAACGCTGTGGACGACAAAGGGAGGCAGCCACGTCATGCCGCAGAACGTGGCGGTCTGCTGGAAAGGCCGCAACAGCTCGCTGATGGTGAAATTATTGCTCCCGCCGGAGCAGTAGGCATCCTGCGGCCCGCCGGTTGTGACCACCGTGAGCCAATATTTGCCGTTCATCTTGTCGCCCACGCCCGGAGGATAAGCGAAACCGCATTGCAGCACCTGATCCAGCCATTCCTTGAGCAGAGCCGGGCCGCTGTACCAGCGGACAGGATGCTGAAACACGATCAAGTCATGCTCCAGCAGCAGCTTCTGCTCCTGCTTCACGTCAATCTTCAGATCAGGATATTCCTGACAGACATTGCGGAAGGTGAGATTGGGCAGCTGCCGCGCCGCTTCGGCCAAGGCTTTGCCGCCTCTGGAATGGGCAAAGGTCGGGTGGAAGAGGTTGAGCAGGATGCGGGGCTTCGCCATGATGTCCTCCTTGGATTAGGATGGGGTTACTCCTTGACACGGGTGAGGTACTCGCCGGAGCGGGTGTCAATCTGGATCAGGTCGCCCTCAACCACAAAGGGCGGCACTTGCAGCTGGTAGCCGGTTTCAACCGTCACCGGCTTGGTGTCCGTGCCTGCGGTGTCGCCTTTGGCCCACGGGTCGGCCTGCGTCACCTTCAGGTTGACAAAGTTGGGAATGGTCACGTCGATCGGGCGGGTGCCGCCGAAGAAGAGCACAGTCACTTCCATGCCTTCCATGAGAAAGTGGACGTTGTCGCCGAGCTGCTCCTTGGTCAGGAAGATCTGCTCGTAGTTGCTGGTGTCCATGAAATGGTATTCTTCGCCCTGCGCGTAGAGGAACTGCATTTTCCGCTCGTCCAGCTCCGGCTTGTCGAACTTGTCGTTGGAGCGGTAGGTGTTGACGAGCTGGTTGCCGCTGATCAGGCTGCGCATCTTGGTGCGGTAGAGCGCCTGGCCTTTGCCCGGCTTGGAGAACTCGAACTCGGTGACGATGTACGGCTCGCCGTCAATTTGAACTTTCAGGCCCTTGCGCAGGTCTGCTGCTGAGTACATTGGCTTTTTCCTTTGGAAATCTGGATGAATGAGACGCGCTGCGGAACGCGGCGCACGCAAGGCTGCATGTTACGGGATAGCCCTGTTTTTTGCAACCTTTCCTTGTCTCTTCTTGTCAAGAGCCGCCGCTTCTTTTAAACTGGAGCAGCGGCTCTGTCCGGCAGGGCCGTTTTCCCTTCATCCACGGAGTGAGCTTCATGATCAAGGCAGGCATTCTTTCCGACACGCATCTGACCCGCGTGACCCCTGATTTTCTGGAGGCAGTCCGCCGCTGCTTCGCGGACTGCGAGGTGATCATCCATGCGGGCGACACCGTGGATGTCTTCATGCTCGACGCGTTCCGGGGCAAGAAAGTCTATGCCGTGCACGGCAACTGCTGCGGCGCGGCCACGCAGGCCGCCCTGCCCAAACAGCTGGAATTCGAGCTGGGCGGCTTCAAAATCGCCCTGACTCACGGCAACCAGTTCGGTCGCCACGGCGTGGACATTGAGCCTGGCCTGATCGCCCATTTCCCGGAGGCCGACTGCCTGATCTACGGCCATACCCACAACGCGGTCTGTCATCACACAGCGGGCAAATTGCTCATCAACCCCGGCTCCTTCCAGCTTGGCGGCAGATACGGCCATCCCTGCACCTATGCCACGCTGGAAATCGGCGAAGAGCTGCTGGGCAGCATTCATCATCACATTCCGGGCCGCTGAACGCGTAAAAAAACCCGCCAGCTCCGCTGCCGAAAGAATTTTTCTTTCGGCAGCGGAGCTGGCGGCTTGCGCTAAAAATGGTCTGCCGTTTTATTTAGCCGCAACGCATTGCCCGTTATCCGGACTTGGAAACCAAATCTGTGTGCCCTTGCAGCGTCCTTGCTGACAAGTATATTCGTAGCACTCGGTAGATGGCTTGCAGGTTTTTCCGTTCATAGCCACCACTTTGCCATTCAGGCAACGTTTGCAAGCTGATAAATACCCATTGTCATATACCGCCTGACCATTTTCGCACTTCATGCAGCTGCCCGGACTTTGGGAGTTGTCAACAACCACCCTGCCGTTTTCGCACTTCCGGCACATGCCAGGATTTTGATTGGCCATGCAAAGGTAATCAAGCTCCCTCAGTTTGAGATCAAGCTTGATTTCATCCTCCATGTCTTCATATCTCTTTTCAAGAGATTTTGCCAATTTCTGCATCCGCTTGAGTTCATCTTTCAAGCGGCGGTATTCCTGTTTATCGCCCTTTCGTTTGGCATCATCATAAAGACGTTGTAAATCAGCGAGATAGAATGCCAGCCGCTCCTTTTCCCGCTTGGCATGAAGCAGCTGCTCGCTCGCGGGCGGGGGCCATGACAGCTGCTGCGAGACACCCTGCTGAGGAAGCAGAAAAAGAAACGAAAGAACTGCTGCTGAAAAAAACGCTGAAAAACGCATAATTGTTCTCCTTTGAGAAGAGGTGGTTGGTTAAAAGATGCAGCATAATAATAATTATTCCTATTACGTTTTTCCCTGCATACTTCTCCTCCTTTTTTTCATACGATGATATAAAAAAAACTGTTAAATTATTTAAACTATAGGCCACCATAACTTCAATCGCAAACAGATGTCAAGAAGAAATTTGCTGATGCGGGGGGGGGGAGAAAACAGGGCTGGAATTTTTCCGCAAAGAAGAGGATTTGCTGCGCGGCAGGAGGAAATAAAAATGGCGGAGGGACAGGGATTCGAACCCTGGGCGAGGTTGCCCCCGCAACGGTTTTCGAGACCGTCCCGTTCAGCCGCTCCGGCATCCCTCCATTGGCAGCATTTTTACCCGCAAAAAGGCTGGCCGTCAAGCAGGACTATTGATTGACAAGCCGGGTCAGCGCGTTTACTCTCACAGCCGCTGACAGAGGTCTGGTTGGCGGCGGCGAAAAAAGCGGCGGAAATCTGCTCTGTTGGCTGAAAAACAGCTGACTGCGGCCAGCCTGTCTGCAACTCATGAATTTTTTTCAAAGTGCGAAATCATGTGCGGCATCGTCCTGCTGTTTGACAATCAACTTTCCGCCGCCGCCATGCGGACTGAAATGCGGGATCAGGAAAGAGGAGCGGTCTGATCAATGGGTAAGCTCAGCCTGCGCAACCGGTTCATTTTGTATTTTTCACCTCTGATCGCGGTCATTTTCCTGCTCGGCATTTTTTCGGTTTGGACTTTTTCCAGCATCCACAGGCAGTTTCATGTCCTGCGCAACGACATGGCCCTCAATGCCGTGGCAATGCTTGAGCTGAAGCAGCTCCTGCTTTCCTTGGAGGAAGGGCTGCGGGCCAAACGCATTGACCGGGGCAAAATCGCCGCTCAGGCCGGGCAGCTCAAAAAGCTGATCAGTGTTCATGCCGCCCGGCACAGTCATGAAAAGAAGGATGCTGCCGCGATGGCCTCGCACGAGATGCTGCATCACGGCATCTTGGCCATGACCCTGTCCAAGTACATCCTCAACGAGTCGGCGGCGGGCTGGCCGGACGCGGAATTCGCCCAGATCGCCGTGGTTGTGCGGGATGAGCTGCGCAAGATGGAGGCGGTGATTGACGGACATCTCCAGCTGCATCTGCGGGAGCTGACCAAGACCGAAGCCTTTGTCACGGAGAAATATCGGCACACTTTGCTGGCAGTCGGCCTGAGCAGCGCGGCGGCGGTGCTGCTGGCGGTGACGGTCTTTCTGCTCCTGCTGCGCTCGGTGCTGGGGCCGGTACGGAAGCTGGAGGAAGGCACCCGGCAGATCGGCGCGGGCAACCTCGCCCACCGGCTGAAGATCAGCTCCGGCGACGAATTTGAGTTTCTTGCCAATGAGTTCGGCAGGATGGCCGAGCAGCTCGCCCGCTCGCAGGAAAATCTGGAAGCGACCGTGCAGGAGCGGACGCAGGAGCTGCTCCGCGCCAACGCCGAGCTGCGCCGGGCCGAGGAGCAGGTGCATCAGCTCTCGCAGGAGCTGCTGTCGGTGCAGGAGCGGGAGCGGCAGCAGATCGCCCTTTATCTGCATGATCAGGTGGCGCAGGAGCTGTCCTCGCTGAAAATCGCGGGCGGCGAGCTGTTCAGCGGGACAGCTGACGAGCGGCTGGAAGAACTGCGCGGCTGGAGCCGCCAGCTTGACCGCTGCATCCGCACGGTGCGCGAGCTGTCCTACAATCTCAGGCCGCCGGGACTGGAGCAGATCGGGCTGGCCAGCGCGCTCGCCGACCTCTGCCGCGACTTCAGCCGCAAAACCGGCATCCCGGTCAAATTCAGCAAGGCCGGCGCGGACAATTTGCAGCTTGCCTTTGAATATGCTATCAATATCTACCGGCTGGCGCAGGAGGCGCTCAACAACACCGCCAAGCACGCGGCGGCCAGCCGGGCGGAGCTGCGCCTCATCAGCTCCTGGCCCAATCTCATTCTCCGCATTGAGGACGACGGCTGCGGCTTTTCATTGGAAGAGGCGTACCGCCGGGCCAGAGAGGAGAAACGCTTCGGCCTGCTGGGCATGGAGGAGCGGGTGCGGATGATGCGGGGCGTGTTCCGCATCCAGTCCGCGCCGCAGGAAGGAGTGAAAATATTCATTGAGCTGCCCGGCCTGATCAAGGAGCGGGCGGACGGAACGGAGGCAGGCCATGACAGGCAGGAAGCGGATACTCATCATTGATGACCACGACATCTTCCGGGCCAGTCTCCGGCAGATTGTCAGCAAAATGGCTGAATTCGAGGTTGCCGGAGAGGCGGCGGACGCACGGAGGGGCGAGGAGGAGGCGCGGCGGCTCAAGCCGGAACTGGCGGTGATTGATCTTTCGCTGCCGGACCGCAGCGGCATCCAGCTCACCCGCATCCTCAAGGCGGCCCTGCCGGAGACCCGCATCGTCATTGTCAGCATGCATTCGAAAATTGACTACATCCTCGGCGCATTGCGGGCAGGCGCGGAAGGCTATCTGATCAAGGAGTCGGTCTCCCGCTGCCTGCGCGACGCGCTGGACGCGGCGCTTCGGGGCGAGCATTACTTGGACGCGGCCCTGTCGCCGGAAATTGCTGTCCGGCTGTTAGACACGGCGGAAATGCTGGACATGTCCGACGCGACCTACGGCAATCTCACCACCCGCGAGCAGGAGATTCTCCGCTGCCTCGCCCACGGCGACTCGGTCAAGGACATCGCTGAACGGCTCTGCATCAGCGCCAAGACTGTGACCAACCACCGCGCCAACATCCTCAGCAAGCTCGACCTGCACAGCACCGCCGACTTGGTCCGCTACGCCGCCAAGCTCGGCCTGCTGGAAAAATGAGCTGATCTGCCCGGCTCACGGGCAAATTGCCCAGAAAAATGAGGTCTCCGCCTTATTGTCCGGGCGGCCTTTCCGTGGTTTACTGATGATCAAGCAAAGCCCTGCTGAAGCCGGCCTGTTTCTCTCCTCAGGCCGCCCCCTCTTCCTCAGGGCGATGCCTGCCGTGCCAAACAGGACAGGTTCTCGCTCCATCTCCTTCGAGTCAGCTCCGAAGCGCAGGAAAAAGAACTGAACAATCCGGAGCCGCAAGGCTCCGGAAGTCCGCTGCGGCCTTTCTCCCTCTTCTTTGCGCAAACTGACGGCGCGCTGTGCGCCGCATTTTTTTCTTTCCCAAAAAGGAGGTTTCATCATGGGTTCAGCAGCAAGAGGTCTGAAAACCGCAATTTTTTTTCTGAGCGGCATGGCGGTGCTGGCATCCGCCGCTTGGGCGAAGAACGCCGACACGGAGTACAGCCGGTGGAATGATGTCGGCGCGCAGGCTGCGTTCAAGGCGGCAGGAATGATCCGCAAGCAGTCGCCGTCCTTTCAGAGTTCCGACAGCATCGCCCTGACCAACGCAGGCTATGCCGCTGTCAGCGGCGAGTCCACCATGGGCGCGCTCGACGGCCTGAGCAGCGTCCTCAAGGTCAGCCGGGGCAATCACAGCCTGATCGAAATTCACAGCTCGTCCGGCACGCCGCTCTGGTTCGCAGTCTTTGACAAGAAATCAGGCAACTGCGCCTACCTGCAAGTGAATCCCGCCGCTGGCGAGGAAAATGCGCCGCTCTTCTCCGCCGAGGCAGTTGATCAGATCAACGCCGAGCATCTGTTCGCCAATCCTGCTGAATACGCGCAGAAATTTGATGCCAAGGTGTTCGGCGGCAACGAGTTCCGCATCGTGACCATTGCCAATGCCTTGGCCGCAGGCGCGGACACCAAGGCAGCGCGGGCCTTTGAGTTCCATGACCACTACTGCCCCGGCGTGACCTCCGGCATCCTGATGGCCCGGTATATTGAGCGGCATTTTGCCAGCGGCAGTTTGTTTGTCCAGAGCATTCAGCCGTGGTGCAAGGAGGACGCGCTGCAAGCCATCCTCAATCTCACGCCCGGCAAAAAGTCCTACGATGTTCTCTATCCGTCTGAAGCTGACCTCGCGGCCTGGCCCGCTTGGGCGCAGGCCGCCTCGACCATCGTCTACCGCAAGGCACCGCGTTCCGATGTTTGGACTGGCGCAGCCCTGTCTGTCAGTCTTGCCGGAACGGATGAGACAGGCTGTCCGGCCTACGGCCATGCCACTCTTGACAAACTTTGCGCCGATCTCTGGTATTTAGACAAGATGGACAGCCCGGAAGACTTCGTTGCCGTGGAGCGTGCATTCACGCTGCCGCAGGGCGTGTCGCCTGCTGATTACGCCCGGCCCGGCGTTGATCCGGTGGCGCAGATCAACGCGCTGCCGTAGCGCAGCAGCAGCGCAAAACAAGCTCTCCTCAGCGGCTGCGGCAGACTTCTCTCTCCTTCTGCTGCCGCCGCTGTTTTTTCACATGCTTCCAGTTTTTATCCGCACCGCAACAGAGCGCAGTCAGCGACGGCTGACAAACGCTTGCTCACAGCTCCAAATCTGCTGCTCATCTTTGGCCTTTTTCATCTGCTGCGAAACAGCTCGACAGCCCGTTTTTTTTTATTTATCATGACGGAGACCTGCGGACAAATTTCTCAACAACGCCTGTTTCCGCCGAAAAATGCCTGTCAATTCCTTGGAACGCCGTCTCTGCGATCATCTCTACGCCCTTGAGGCCAAGGGGCTGCTGCGCTCTCTTGTGCCGACGCAGCCGCTGGCCGGAGGCTGGATTGAGGCGGACGGCAGGCGGCATCTCAACCTCTCCGGCAACGATTATCTCGGCCTCGGCAGCAGCCCCGCGCTGCTGCGGGATTTTCATGCCAGCCTTGCCGGAGCCGATCTCGCTGATGCCGCTCTGGGCAGCGGCGCGTCCCGCCTGATGACCGGCAGCGGCGCAGGCTGCCAGCAGCTGGAAGACGCGCTGGCCCGGCTTTACGGCAAAGAGAGCGCGCTGATTTTCAACTCCGGCTGGCAGCTCAACACCGGCGTGCTCTCCGCTGTGGTCCGCAAGGGCGACATTGTTCTCGCCGACCGCCTCTGCCACGCCAGCCTGATTGACGGGGTGCGGCTGACCGGCGCCAAGCTCGTCCGCTATCCGCATTTGGACTGCGGCAAGCTGGAGCAGCTGCTCCAGCAGCTCGCCGGTTTCGCCGGAACCGTTTTCATTGTCACCGAGTCAATTTTTTCAATGGACGGCGACTGCGCCGATTTGACCGCGCTGGCCGAGCTGCGGGATCAGTACGGGGCAGTGCTGTATGTTGACGAGGCCCATGCGGTCGGCGTGCGCGGCGAATGCGGCCTTGGGCTGGCCGAAGAGCATGGGGTGCTGGAGCGGATTGACATCTTTGTCGGCACCTTTGGCAAGGCTTGGGCCGGACAGGGGGCATTTGTCGTGTGTAGCCGCCTGCTGCGCGATTTTCTGATCAACACCGCCCGCCCGCTGATCTTCACCACCGCGCTGCCGCCGGTGAGCATCAGCTGGCTCAATTTCCTGCTGCCGCATATCGTGAGCATGGGCGAGGAGCGGAAAATTTTGGCAGCGCTGGCCGGACAGCTGCGTGGCAGACTGCATCAGCTCGGTCTGACCACCGGCGGCGCGAGCCAGATTGTGCCGGTGCTGATCGGCGACCCGGCCAAGGCGCAGGCGGCGGCGGAACGGCTGCGCAGGCAAGGCTGGTGGGTTCATGCGGTCAGGCCGCCCACCGTGCCGCCGAACACTGCCCGGCTGCGGCTGTCCCTCAGCGCGGCCTTGGACACGGCGCAGCTGGATGGTCTGGCGGAGCAGATCGCCGCCGCGCTTCGCGCATGAACAGCTGCTGGCTGCGGCGCGGCAGCAGCGGCGACTGCCTGCTCTTCCTCAGCGGCTGGGGCATGGGGCCGGAGCCGTTCGCCGATATAAATTTCGGCCCGGCAGACGTGCTGCTGGTCTATGACTACCGCAGCATGGACAGCGGCAGGCTGTTCTCCCTCCTGCCAAAGGGCGGCAGGCTGCATTTGCTGGCTTGGTCTATGGGAGTCTGGGCCGCAGCGTGGCTGACGCGGCACGATCCGCTTTTTGCCGGGCTGCGTTTCAGCTCCGCCACAGCCTTAGGCGGCACTCTTTCTCCGGTGAACGACCGCTGCGGCATTCCAACAGAAAACTTCGCCGCGATGCTGGACAATTTTTCCCCGGCTGCGCTGGAGCAGTTCCGCCGCTCCATGTTCGACTGCGAGGCAGAGGCGGAACGCTTTCTGCGCTGCCCGCCGCGCCGCGCTCCGGCGGAGCTGCGGGAGGAGCTGGAGCAGCTGCGCGCGCTTTGCCAGAGCTGCGCGGAGGATCTGCCGGACATCTACAGCCGCCGGATTGTCACCGCCCGCGACCGCGTTTTTCCGGCCCGCAATCAGGTCAGAGCTTGGGGCCGGGAGCGGTGCGAGACCCTGCCTCTGCCGCATTTTCCGTTTTATCAGCAGGCAGGGCTGAAGGCACTGCGTCCTCCTTTGTCGGAGCCTCCGGCAGGAGGATGATCTCCGCCGCCTTGTCCGGCTGAAGATACTTGGCGGCCAGCGCGGCAATTTCCTCCGGTTTGACCGCAGCGAAGTCGGACTGGATGGTGGTCGGCCAGTCCAGCCGCTGCGGGTGCCGCGAGGACGAGATCAGCACCGAGTCCAGCCAGTAGCGGTTGGTCCGCACCATGTCCCGGATCGAGGTCAGCGTCGGCTCAAGGGCGCGGGTCAGCTCCTCCTGCGTGACCTTGCCTGCGGCCAGCTCCGCCCCGGCCTGCCGGAGCTTTTTGGCCAGCAGCCCGGCCTGGCCCGGCTCGGCCAGCAGCACGGCGCGCAGCACGCCGTGACCGGGATCAACCGTGCTCGACTGGTTATAGACATAGGGCGAATAGGCCGCGCCCAAGGACTCCCGGATCTGCTTGCGCAGGCGGTCATCCAGCACCGCCGCCAGCACGCCGAGCCGCCGGGTGCGGGCGATGTCCCAGAAATCATCAGTCGGCCAGGCGACAGCGGCCAAGGCCTTGCCGGTCGCAGTCGCCACATTGAGCTTCAGCTGCTGGCCCGCCGGAAAGGCAATTGTTGTTCCCGCGCCCTGCTGACTGCCCTTGCGTGGCCCGCCGAAATATTTCGCCGCCAGCTTAAGCACCTGCTCCTGATCAAAATCGCCGACCACGGAAATTTCCAGCGACTCTTCCCGCAGCGCCGGAGCCAGCCAGCCTTCGATCTCAGCCAAAGTCAGCTTTTGCAGCGCCTCCAGCGGCGGCAGGCCGTAGCGGGAATTGCCGCCGGCAAGAAAATTCTCGCCCCGCAGCTGCATCACCCCTTCCACCGAACTTGCCATCTGAGCGTACAGCTGCTCGATTTTGCGCATGACCCGCGCAAAGGCATCAGCCCGGAAGGCCGGATCGTCAAGTCTGCTGCGCAACAGCTGGAAGAGCGGCTCGGTCTCGCTCTTCAGCGCCTGCCCTTTGAACTGAAAGCTCTCCTCATCCACGCCAAAATTGAGGACAAAGGAATATTTTGCCAGCGCGGCCCGAAGCTGCTCCTGATCCAGCTTGCCGACCCCGCTTTCCGGCAGCAGCATCTTGGCCAGAACAGCCAGGCCAGGCTTGGATTCGGCAAGCAGCCCTTTGCCGAAAACAGCGGCGAGTTGCAGCTCGTTCGGCTCAAAATCGGTCTTTTTCAGATTCAGGATCAGACCGTTGCTGAAGGTGCAGGTTTCCGCGCCGATCTTGCCGTGCGCGACGCAGCCGGTCAGCTCGGCGGCCTGCTCCGGCTCCGGCAGATAGGGAAAGACCGCCTCGGCCTGCGCTGTCCACGGCTTGAGTTCCGCCGCCTCGGCAGCCTTGAAGACCGCCAGCAGCCGTTCCTCCGGGGACGGCCCGCTGCCGGACAAATCCAGCGTGCCTGCGGCCTTGATCAGCCGCCGCTCCGGCCAGAGACTGCGGAAGCTCTGATTGACCTCGGCCAAGGTCAGCGCCTCCAAGGCCGGGCCGTACAGCTCCAGCTCCTGCTGCGGCGACAGCGGCACCTCATCGCTGTTGATCAAGCTGACAAGAACGGCGGCGATCTCGTCGCTCTTCCGGCTGGCGGCAGATTCCGCCGCCTGCCGCAGTTGGCTCATGACCTCCTTTTTGGCCCGTTTCAGTTCCGGCTCGGCGAAGCCCTCGATCAGGGCCTGCCGCAGGGTGAGGTTGAGCAGCTCCAAACTGGCCTGCCATTGCCCGGCGGAGCTTTTCGCCTTCATGCTGCTGAAGCCAACCCGTCCCAGCATGATAGAGGAATAAAAATAGGCACTGGTCAGCGGACTGCCTTTGCTGCTGGTCAGCCGCTGGAGGCGGTTGTTCAGCATCGTCGCCGCCACGCCCTCTTGCAGCCGCCGCAGGGCGGCAGTCTTGGTGAAGGCTTCCGGTTTGGTGTTCCAGACCGAAGCCAGCGTCAGCTCGGTGTGGCCAAGGTCCGGCTCGCGCTGATAAAAGGCGGAAATGCCGCCCTCGGCGACTTGGCCGAAATCCGGGCAGACTGGCTGCTTTTCCTCGTCCTTGAGCGGGCCGAAATGCTTTTTGATCAGTGCTTCCGCCAGCTCCACCTTGGTGTCGCCGACCGCGACCACGATCATCTTGCCGGGCCGGTACCACTGCTGATAATACTGCCGGAGCAGGGCCGCATCCGCCGTTTTCAGCACTTCATCTGTGCCGATCACATCCCGCTGCGCGACCAGCGTGCCTGCGAAACCCTGCTCCATGTCCGCCTTGAAGACCCGCCGGGACGCTGAGTCGCGCTCACGTTTCTCGGCCAGAATGATGCCCCGCTCGCGCTCCACCTCCTTCGGCTCCAGCAGCGCGCCCGCCGCGTAATCAGCCAGCACCAGCAGGCCTTCGTCGAGATGTTTTTCGCCGCCGTCCGGCAGCAGGAGCTTATAGACCGTCTCGTCATAGCTGGTGTGGGCGTTGGTGTCCGGGCCGAAGGCCATGCCGATGGACTGGAAGTATTCCACCAGCTTGCCCGCCGGATAATGACGAGTGCCGTTGAAGAGCATGTGCTCCAGATAATGCGCTGCGCCGCGCTGCGCCTCGGTCTCGTGCAGCGAGCCTGCCTGGACGTTCAGATACAGCCCGACCCGGTTTTTCGGCTCCTTGTTGGGCATGATCATGTAGCGGACACCGTTCTCCAGAGTGCCGAAGGTCAGGGCCGGATCAGGCTTGAGATCGATTTGATCCTGCGGCCAGCCAGTGCTGAAGCAGGAGGAGGCGGGCGGAGCCGTCTCTTTGGCGCTGGAACTGCCGGGAGAGCAAAGCAGGAGAAACAACGCAGGAAGCAGGGGGAGAATTCGTCGCAGGTTCATAATGCCTCCAAGGAAAGAAAAGAGTGCCCCGTGTCGGTCTTGACATGCCGCAGATACGGCTTCACATGAGGCAAATACGGTCGCAGATGGAGCATGTCGGGCCTCACTTGCGCCATCTGCGGCTTGACATGCGTCATGTCAGGCCGCGGCCGTCTCAATGCAGGCTGACTTCGCTTTGCAGCAGACCCCGCAGCAGCACATCCTGCCCCAGCTTTTCCGCCGTCATTTCCGTCAGCAGAGCTTCAGGCGCATCACCGCTGAGGAACGGCGTTCCATTCTCGCCGATGAAACACGGGGCGACAAAAAGGCAGGCTTCATCGGCCAACCCGGCCCGCAGAAAGGCTCCATGCACTGCCGCGCCGCCTTCAACCAGCACTGAAGTCAGGCCCGCCTTGCCGATTTGCCGCAGCACCTGCTTCAGATCAAGCTGGCCGTTTTCATCAATAGCAACGCGGTGAACGACCGCGCCAGCCGCTTCCAGCCTGCGCTGCTTTTCAGCGGATGCCTCGCGGCTGCAAAATATCCACGTCTGCGCAGCTGATTGCTGCCGCAGCAATTTCGCCTCCAGCGGCAGGCGGAGCTGGCTGTCCAAAAGCACCCGGAGCGGATCGCGTCCATTCTCGATCCGCGTGGTGAGTAAGGGATTGTCAATCAAGGCGGTGCCGATGCCGATCAGAATGGCATCGAGCTGGTCGCGCAGTTCATGCACCCGCCGCAGCGACTCCGGCCCGGTGATCGGTCCGCCTTGGCCGCGCGTTCGGCTGATTCTGCCGTCCAAACTCATGCCCGCCTTCAAAACCACCCACGGCAGGCCGGTGCTCGAATGCTTGATGAAAGGCCAGTTGAGCTGGCGGCATTCCTTCTCCAAAATGCCGATTTCGACCTCTACACCATGTGCGCTAAGAAACGCCGCCCCGCCTGCGGCGACCGGGTTGGGGTCCGCCATGCCCACAACCACGCGGGCGATTCCGGCGGCCAAGACCGCCCGGCTGCACGGCGGGGTTCTGCCGGTGTGATTGCACGGCTCAAGGGTGACATAGAGCGTGGCTCCGGCGCAGGCGGCCCCGGCCTCAGCAATGGCATGAACCTCGGCATGAGGCGTTCCAGCTTTGTGGTGCCAGCCGCTGCCGACAAGCTGCCCGTCCCGGACTATCACCGCGCCGACGCAGGGATTCGGCGCAGTGCGGCCCAGCCCTTTTTTGGCCAGCTCAAGGGCCTGGCGCATGAAGCGCAGGTCGTCCCCTGTCATTTCTCCTTGTGGAGGAAATACTTGAGTTCTTCCATGAATTCATTGACATCCTTGAACTGGCGATAAACCGAGGCAAAGCGGACATAAGCCACCTCGTCCAGCTCCGGCAGGGTCTCCATCACCCATTCGCCGAGCTGCGAGGTGGGAATCTCCTTTTTGCCCACGTCTTGCAGCCTGCATTCGATCTTGTCCACAAAGGCATCGAGCTGCTCCATGCTCACCGGCAGCTTTTCGCAGGCTTTTTCGAGACCAAGCAGCATTTTGCCCCGGTCCCACGGCTCGCGGCGGCCATCCTTTTTCACCAGCATGGGCAGGGTCATCTCAATGCGCTCGTAGGTGGTGAAGCGCTGCTCGCAGGCGGCGCAGTGCCGCCGCCGCCGGGTGATGGTCTTGTCGCGGTTCAGGCGGGAGTCAATCACCCGGTTGTCGATGTCGCCGCAGTAGGGGCATTTCATCAGGCCGCGAACTCCTCCTCCCTCGCCATTTCAGGATAGAGCGGCAGCTCTTCGCACAGCTCGCGTACTTCCTGCCGCACTTGAGCGATCACCGCCGCGCTGCGTGAGATCAGCACGCGATTGATCCAATCGGCGATTTTGACCATCTCCGGCTCCTTCAGCCCTCTGGTGGTCACAGACGGCGTGCCGATGCGGATGCCGCTGGTGACAAAGCGCGGCTGGGTGTCAAAGGGAATGGCATTCTTATTCACGGTCAGGCCCGCCTCTTCGAGCAGATGTTCGGCCTCTTTGCCGGTCAGCCCTTTGCTGCTCAGGTCAATCAGCATCAGATGATTGTCCGTGCCGCCGGAAACGATGCGGAAGCCGTGGCTTTTGAGCTGCGCGGCCAGCATCTGGGCGTTGGTCACAACCTGCCGCTGATATTGGCGATATTCCTCGGTCATCGCCTCCCTGAAGCTGACCGCCTTGGCTGCGATCACATGCACCAGCGGCCCGCCCTGAATGCCAGGGAAGATATTGGAATCCAAAGCCTTGGCGTATTTTTTCTTCGCCAAAATCAAGCCGCCGCGCGGCCCGCGTAAAGTCTTGTGGGTGGTGGTTGTGACAAAATCGGCATAGGGTACCGGCGAGGGATGCACGCCCGCAGCCACCAGCCCGGCGATGTGGGCCATGTCCACCATGAAAAGCGCACCGATTTGGTCGGCAATGTGGCGGAAATGCTCAAAATCAATGATGCGTGGATAAGCACTGGCTCCGGCCACGATCAGCTTGGGCCGGTTCTCAAAGGCGATGCGCTCCACCTCGGCCATGTCAATGGTCTCGGTGTCGCGCTTCACGCCGTAGGACATGAAATTGAAGAGCTTACCGGAAAAGGAGACCGCCGCGCCGTGAGTCAGATGGCCGCCGTGCGCCAAGTCCATGCCCAGCACCTTGTCGCCCGGATTGAGGCAGGAAAAATACACTGCCATGTTAGCTTGGCTGCCCGAATGCGGCTGGACGTTGACGTACTCTGCCCCGAAAATCTCTTTCGCCCGTTCAATGGCCAAAGTTTCGATTTTGTCGGCGTAATCGCAGCCGCCGTAGTAGCGCTTGCCGGGATAGCCTTCCGCATATTTGTTGGTGAAAATAGAGCCTTGCGCTTCCAGCACCGCCGGAGAAACGATGTTTTCCGAGGCGATCAGCTCAAGCTGGTTGGCCTGCCGCTCCAGCTCGTACTGAATATATTGATGCACATCGGTGTCGATTGTTTTCAAGGTTGTCATAATTTTTGCCTTCTCGCGATGATACGCAAATTGTGATGGGGAGAAATTGCTCTCAGCGGCAAGCGACCGGTTTGGCTTGCGTTCACGCCTGACGTGCGGTATGATAGCATTTGTTTGAAACTGCGCTTTATTTTCAAAAAAGAGGGATAAAATGCCATACAGCGATTTCAAGACGCTTAATCAGGTGCATAAAATATTAGGAATAAACATCAAAAGCGGCAATGAACTTTATAAACACATTGCGCCTGTGAAACTCTCGCAATGGTTCATAGAAACCATCAAAATATCTTACATAAGAGCGATTCAAATTAACACAGAACACGCAAGGCAATCGTTGATTGTCAATAATGTTTTAACTGAACTAAGTCAGCATATTGGCATCAGTTTTTTTCTGCAAAATGCATTTAATGTGGATTCTGAAAGAGGCTTAACAGGAAACCCTGATGCAATTATCAGCAAAAGCGAGAACCAACTCTATATTCAATCGCCGGTTGTGGTGCTGGTTGAAGCGAAAAAGTCAGATTTAGGAAGTGGATACGCGCAGTGCATTGCGGAAATGGAAGCGGCGCGCATCTTCAACGAGCAGAATGGCAGTCCGATATCCCCGATTTATGGAGCCGTCACAGATGGCGTGCTGTGGCAATTCCTGTCGCTTGAAAACAGCATCGCCACCATTGACAGTTTTCTTTATCCTTTCGATGACGGCAGCAAGATTGTCGGCATTTTAAAATTTTTTGTGGAAAGCTGTAAAACGGATGTGATGAAATGATTTCATCACATCGCTAACTCAGCATATCCAGCCGCCGCTGGTGCCTGCCGCCTGCGAACTCCGCCGCCACCCACGCCCGCACGATCTCCAAGGCCAGCTCCGGGCCTATCACCCGTGCGCCGAGGCAGAGGACGTTGGCGTTGTTGTGCTCGCGGCTCATGCGGGCGGTGAAGGCCTCGTGGCAGAGCGCGGCCCGGATGTCCCGGTGCCGGTTGGCGGCGATGGACATGCCGATGCCGGTGCCGCAGATGAGTATGCCCCGCTCGCAGGCCCCTGATTTGACCAAGGCGCAGACCTTTTCGGCAAAATCGGGATAATCCACCGAGGCTAGACCGAAGCAGCCCACGGACTCGACCTCATGCCCGGCCTTGCTCAGAAATTCCACCACCTGCTGCTTCAGCTCAAAGCCGCCGTGGTCGCTGCCGACTGCAATTTTCACGATTTCAGCCCTCAAACCGCTTCATGATGATGACCCCGTTGGTGCCGCCGAAGCCGAAAGAATTGGACATCGCCGCCCGGATCTGCATCTTGCGGGCCGTGTTCGGCACATAATCCAAATCACAGGCCGGGTCAGGATTTTCGTAATTGGTGGTTGGCGGGGCACACTGATGATGCACAGCAAGAGCAATGAACGCCGCTTCAATCCCGCCGGCGCCGCCGAGCATGTGGCCGGTCATGGATTTGGTCGAGCTGACCGCCAGCTTGTAAGCGTGATTGCCGAACACCGTCTTGATCGCCGCTGTCTCGCAGCTGTCGTTGAGCGGGGTGGAAGTGCCGTGGGCGTTGATGTAGTCAATCTCGTCCGGGTTCATGCCCGCGCTGCGCAGGGCCATCTTCATGCAGCGAGCCGCGCCCTCGCCGTTGTCAGGCGGCGCGGCGATATGGTAGGCATCGCTGCTCAGGCCGTAGCCGACTAATTCCGCGTAAATCTTCGCTCCGCGCCGCTTGGCTGACTCCAGCTCCTCGATCAGGATCATGCCCGCGCCTTCAGCCATGATGAAGCCGTCGCGGTCGCGGTCAAAAGGCCGCGAGGCGCGTTCCGGCTCTTCGTTGCGGGTGGACAGAGCCTTCATCGCCGCAAAACCGCCGACCGCAATCGGGCAGATAACCGCCTCCGCGCCGCCGGTGATGGCCGCGTCGCAGTCGCCGAAAAGAATATGACGGTACGCTTCGCCCACCGCGTGGGTGCCAGCGGCGCAGGCCGTTGACAGGGCAAGATTCGGCCCTTTGGCCCCGAAACGCATCGAAATGTGGCCGGAGGGCATGTTGGGAATCACCCTCGGAATAAAGAACGGCGTGATCCGGCGCGGCCCTTTGGCCAGCAGCACCGAATGATATTCCTCGATGGTGGGCAAACTGCCCATGCCGCAGCCGGTGATCACGCCGACCCGCTCGGCCAGCTCCTCGCTGATGATCAAGCCGCTGTCCTGCATGGCCAAGTCCGCAGCGGCCACGCCATACTGAACAAAAAGATCGAGATTTTTGACCTGCTTCGGCTCGAACCAGCGTTCCGGCTCAAAATCCTTGACCTCGGCGGCGATGCGGGCCGCATGAGCGGATGCGTCAAAGCGGGTGATCGGGCCGATGCCGCTGCGCCCAGCGAGCAACCCTTCCCACGTCTTGTCCGTGCCGGTGCCCAGCGGAGTCACCAAGCCGATTCCTGTCACAACAACCCGTCGCTGTTTCACGTCCTGATCCTGTTGAAATGAGTCAAAACGGCGGCTGTCAGCAGGACGCTCCGCCTGCTGACCTGTTGCCTGCTGCTATTGGAGCTTCTCGACGTAGTCAATCGCGTTCTGGACGGTCTTGATGCCTTCCGCGTCCTCGTCCGGGATCTCGATGTCAAACGCCTCTTCCATCGCCATGATCAGCTCGACCTGATCGAGAGAATCCGCGCCCAGATCGTCCACAAAAGAAGCGGCTGGAACCACCTTCTCTTTGTCCACACTGAGCTGCTCGACAATAATATCAATCATCTTATCCGCAACTGCTGCCATGCTCGTTCTCCTGATAGTTCTTTTTTAGATATGCAAATATTTCGGACGGAAATCCGCCGTTCCGAACAGTTGTTCCTCGCGCTGAACTGCCTTGTCCGCGCTTGCAAACGCTCCGTTTGCGGCTGCGAACGCCTCGTTTCACACTGCGAACGAGATATTTGCAGCTCGAAATGCCTCATTCAACGCTTCGTCTGCCACGTTTCACGCATCGAATGCGACGTTTAAAACATCAAATGCCTCATTTGACGCGGCGAATGCTTCATTCAACGCTGCCAACGTCTCGTTTCACACTGCGAATGAGGCATTCGATGCGTGCAATGCCTCATTCGCAGCCTCGGATGCGGCGTTCGCAGTGCCCGGCAAGGCATTTGAGGCAGGCTTTCCGCCTTAATTGCCCATGTACATGCCGCCGTTGACATGCAGCGTCTGGCCGGTGACATAGCCGCTTTCCTCGGCGGCAAGATACGCCACCGCAGCGGCCACGTCTTCCGGCTGGCCGATGCTGCCCAGCGGGATGTTGGCAAGGATGCTCTCCTTGATCTCCTCCGGCAGCTCGGTGGTCATGTCCGTGACAATATACCCCGGCGCGACGCAATTGACCGTAATTTTACGCGAGGCCAGCTCTTTGGCCATTGATTTGGTCAGGCCGATCAGCCCGGCCTTGGCTGCCGCGTAGTTCACTTGGCCCGCGTTGCCGACGCAGCCGATCACCGAGCTGATGTTGATGATCCGGCCCCAGCGTTTCTTCATCATGCCGCGCATCGCCTCTTTCGAGCAGACAAACGCGCCCTTGAGATTGGTGTTCAGCACCGCGTCCCAGTCCTCGTCCTTCATCCGGGCCATCAGGCCGTCGCGGGTGATGCCTGCGTTGTTGATCAGTATATCAACTCCGCCGTGGTCTGCGGAAATTGTTTTTACCGCGTTCTGCACTGCCGCGCTGTCGGTCACGTCAAAGCCGATGACAAAGCCCTTGCCGCCCGCAGCGGTGATTTCCGACAACACCTCTTCAGCGGCTGCGGCCCGGCTGACGTAATTAATGCCGACATTCGCGCCCTGAGCGGCCAAAAGCAGGCAAATCGCCCGGCCTATGCCCCGGCTGCCGCCAGTGACTAACGCTGTTTTTCCTGCAAGTGTCATAGCCTGCGCTGCTCCCTGATTTTCTGCGTCAGCAGGGGAAGGATTTCAAAAAGATCGCCAACCAAGCCGTAGGTGGCGAGGTCGAAGATCGGTGCCTTTTCATCGCGGTTGATGGCGACGATGGTTTCTGCCGATTGCATCCCGACCGTGTGCTGCACCGCGCCGGAAATGCCGCAGGCGATGTAGAGCTTGGGGCTGACCGTCTTGCCGGTCTGGCCGACTTGGCAGGGATAGCCAATCCAGCCTGCGTCCACAGCGGCCCGCGAGGCGGACACCGCGCCGTTCAGCTCGGTCGCCAGCTCGTGGAGCAAGGCAAAGCCCTTCTCGCTCGCCAAGCCGCGCCCGCCGCTGACTAACACTTCCTTTTCCTGAATATTCGCCTGCTGCTCCTGGCTGAACACCGTTTCCAGCACTTCAACCTTAGAGGCCAGCAGCTCCGGTGCGAGCGGCACTCTGATCACCTCGCCGCTGCGGGCCAAATCAGGCGCAAGCGGGGCCATGACATTAGGCCGCACCGTCGCCATCTGCGGGCGGGTTTGCGGGCATTCGATGGTTGCCATGATGTTGCCGCCAAAGGCCGGGCGGGTTTGCAGCAAAACCCCGTCTTCCGGGCGGATGGCAAGGGCGGTGCAGTCGGCGGTCAGGCCCGCGCCCAAGGCGTTCGCCACTTGCGGAATAACCGAGCGGCCAATGGCAGTTGCTCCGGCCAGCACCACTTCGGGTTTATGCTGGATAATCAAATGCTCTAAGACCTTTCCGTACACATCCTCGCGGTACTGCGCAAGGGCGGGGTCATCAGCCAGCAGCACCTTGTCCGCGCCAGCCGCGATCAACTCGGCGGCCTTGCTCTCGACATTGGCACCCAGCAGAACGGCGGTCAGGGCAGTGCCGCGCTGATCAACCAGCTTTCTGCCAATGCCCAGCAGCTCAAAGGCCACTGGCGCAACCACGCCGTGCCGCGCTTCAGCAAAGACCCAGATGCCAGACCAAGCAGACAAGTCGTTCGGCGCGGCTTTGGCAGCGGTTTCAATGCGCAGGGCACCGGGTTCGCAGTTGTCCACGCAGGAGCCGCAGAGCTTGCAGCCCTCGCCGACCACGGCAACGCCGTCCTTGAGGATGATGGCTCCAAAGGCGCAGTTGGCTTCGCAGACTCCGCAGCCGATACATAGGGTGGTGTCAACTATGAGCATATTTCGTTATAAATTTTCCATAAAATTTTCCATAAATGCTTCTCGTTCAGCTTGAGGCATTGCGTTGATTATTTTCGTTTCCTCCGGTGATATAAATCCCACTCGCGCTTCTGCACTAATACCAACTGAGGCTGTGACACCAACAAAAACTTTCTTTAAAAAGCGTAACACGTACTGATTTGTCGTACTGTTTGGGTCAAGAATGACATGGTGAATATTTTCATGAGCGGCTACTTTTTTCGCTCCTTCCTGCAAATCAAGAGGAGTGACAACAAAACCGCCCTGAGCACCTGTATCTTGAATACGGAACGCAAGCCCAGCCACGCTTTCTTGGTCAAGACGAGATGTTGTATAACGCCTACATTCAACAATCAGAAAACCATCGCCATTCTTAGCAACACCTTTAGCATCGATTTCCCAGTCAGTGCCACATGTTCCTGGAACATGCTGCTTTCCTTCTACGCATTCAAGGCCAAAATGCTCCGCAAATTTATTTAGAAGATATGTCACAACCTCTTCATATGTTTGCCACGATTTCTTTTCAGACATTGCGATCAACTCCTGCGATATATCTCTTCCCTTGTAAGCGGCTTGAACTCAGGTGCTTCTGCAAGATTTCCAATTCCTCTAACGGCCTATAAAACTTCCCCTGCTCGGCATCCGTGAAATCGTATTCATCCTTCATCTCAATATCATTACGAAGGTCTTGCAGGTTGGCAATCAGCTCTTCTTTCGACATCCCCTGAGTCTGATGCTCTGGATAATCGTTCAGATAACCTAAGTAGAACTCTCCGTCTTGCCAACAGGTATATTTGACTGTTCTCACAAACACCCCCGAATCTCCGCCACCAACTGCGCCACCTGCTCCGCTGCTGTGCCAGAGAACATCCTCCGGTTGCCGCGCGGCTCTGGCGAGAAGACCCGCGCCACCTTGGTCGGTGAACCAGCCAAGCCGATGTACTGTGGCTCCGCCTTGATATCCGCAGCAGAAATCACCTTGATTTCCGCCTTGTTAGCCCGCATCTTGCCTTTCAGAGAAGGCACCCGTGGCTCGTTGATGTCCTTGACCACGGTCAGCAAGGCAGGCAGCGGCAGCTGCACCACATCGTAGCCGTCATCCATCATCCGCTCAACCTGAAGAAACGTCGGTGTTGCCTCGCGGGTCTTCTGCACACAGGTGATGTATGGCAGCTTGAGCTGCGCCGCCAGTCCCGGCCCGACTTGCGCCGTGTCGCCGTCAATGGCCTGCTTGCCGCAGAGTATCAGATCAAACGTGCCCAAGCTCTGCACCGCTTTGGCAAGGGTGTAGGAAGTCGCCCACGTGTCTGCCCCGGCAAAGGCGCGGTCAGAGACCAGCACGCCCTCGTCCGCGCCGCAGGCAATCGCCTCCAGCAGCACGTCCTTAGCCTGGGGCGGCCCCATAGACAGAGCCGTGACCGTGCCGCCGAGCTGCTCCTTCAAGCGCACCGCCTCTTCCAAAGCATGGCGGTCAAAGGGATTCATGATCGCAGCCACGCCTTCCCGCGCCAAGGTGTTGGTCTTGGGATCAAGACGCACATCCTTGGCATCCGGCACCTGCTTGATGCAGACAATGATCTTCATGCGTATTCCCGGTTCAGTTTCTGACCAATGACATTGCGCTGAATCTGGTTTGTGCCCTCATAGATTTGTAGTATCTTGGCATCGCGCATCATCTTTTCCACCGGATATTCTTTCATGTAGCCATAGCCGCCCATGACTTGCACCGCATCTGTCGTCACCTTCATGGCAGTGTCTGTGGCAAAGACCTTGCACATGGAGGAAATCTTGCTTGCGTCCTCAGGATGCGCGTCAATGTGCCGGGCTGCGCCATAAACCAAGCCCCGTGCGGCCTCGGTCTGAATGGCCATGTCCGCCAGCATGTGCTGCACAGCCTGGAAGCTGATGATCGGTTTGCCGAACTGCACGCGCTGCTTGGCGTAGCGTGCCGCTTCGTCGAGTGCCGCCTGCGCCAAGCCCACGCCCAAGCTGGCAATACCTGGCCGCGACACATCCAAGGTCTTCATCACCGTGATAAAGCCGGTGCCCTTTCTGCCGATCAGCCTATCCTTGGGAATGCGGCAGTCCTTCATCACCAGCTCGCAAGTGGCGGACGAGCGGATGCCCATCTTGTTTTCCTTCTTGCCGTAGGAGAAGCCGGGATCGCCGTCCTCCACCACAAACATCGAGGCCCCGCGTATGCCTTTCTCCGGGTTGGTCAGAGCTATGACCGAGTAAATCTGCGCCTCGCCGCCGTTGGTGATCCACTGCTTGGTGCCGTTGAGGATCCAGCAATCGCCGCCGTCCACAGCCGTGGTGCGGATGCCTGCCGCATCGGAACCGGCGTTGGCCTCAGTCAGGCCAAAAGCAGCCAGACTCTTACCTTCAGCCACAGCCGGCAGATACTTCTGCTTCAGCTCCTCGCTGCCGGAAATCAGAATCGGCAAAATGCCCAGACCGCAGGCGGCAAAGCTGGTGGCCACGCCGACGCAGCCCCGCGCCAGCTCCTCCAGAGCCAGCACAATGTCAAAGATGCCGGTGCCCATGCCTCCGTAGGCTTCAGGCACCAGCACAGCGAAGAGATCAGCTTTAGCGATGTCAGCCAGCAGCTCGCCTGCGAACTCGTTGCGTTCGTCCAGCTCGGCCCGCTTGGGAATGATCTTCGCCTCGGCCAGCTCGCGGGCGGTCTCTTTGATCATCCGCTGTTCTTCTGTCAGAAAATAATCCACCGTGTTCTCCTTTGCTTCGCAACCGTCTGCCGTTCATGGGCATGAAACTTTTTTCCCTATGCACATGGGAAGAACCGTTCTATGTACATAGATGAACCTGTTCCATACACATAGATGCGAGGCAGTCATGTACATGGTTGCCTCTCACTCATGTACATGACCGTCTGACACTCATGCACATGATTCTCTCCCGCTCATGTGCATGAAACTGTTCCTTCCATGCGCGGTCTGGCCAAACGACGCTACCAGTCCAGCAGCATCGAACCCCAAGTGAAGCCGCCGCCGAACGAGCAGAGCAGCAGCTTGTCGCCGCGATGCAGCCGCCCTTCGCGCACCGCCTCATCCAAGGCTATAGGGATGCTGGCCGCTGAGGTGTTGCCGTATTTGTTCACGTTGCAGAAAATTTGCTCCGGTGCCGCGCCGAGCCGTTCGGCAAGATTGTCTAAAATGCGGATGTTGGCCTGATGGGGAATGATGAGCGAGAGGTCTTTGACAGCGAGCCGCTGCCGCTCCAACAATTGGCGGACAACATCCTCCATCGCCCTGACGGCGTATTTGAAGACATCGCGGCCAGACATCTGGATGACGCAGCCTTTGCTCTTCGGGTCGAGCAGGTCAGGATTGGTGCTGGCCGGGCTGTCCATGTAGAGCAGATTCCACAGGCTGCCGTCGGAAAGCAGGCAGCTATCAACAATGCCGCGTCCTTCCGCGCCGCCGACCACGCAGGCACCGGCTCCGTCGCCGAAAAGGATGCAGGTGTTGCGGTCGTCCCAGTCCACCCGCGCCGAAAGCGTTTCCGAGCCGATCACCAGCACTTTCATGCTCGGATCAGCGGCGATGTATTTGGCCGCCACATCTAGCCCATAAAGAAAACCGGAGCAGGCCGCGTTGAGGTCAAAGGCGAAGGCTTTGGCCGCGCCCAGCTCCGCTTGGACAAAGCAGGCGCAGGAGGGCATCAGCATGTGCGGGCTGATGGTGGCGACGATGATCAGGCCGATGTCCTCGGCGCGGACTCCGGCTGCATCCAAGGCACGGCGGGCCGCCCGCGTAGCAAGCTGGTAGTTCTGCTCGTCTGGCCCGGCGATGCGGCGGCTGCGGATGCCGGTGCGGGCGGTGATCCACTCGTCCGAGGTCTCCACCATCCGCTCCAGCTCCGCGTTGGTCAGCGAGCGTTCAGGCAGACAGGAGCCGGTGCCCAGCACTGCCGCCCGTCTCATGCCTGCACCGCTTCCTGCTGGAGATGACGGGTGATGGCTGCGTTGACTTGGCATTCAGCCATTTTGGCCGCTTCCTTGATCGCATTGCGGATGGCCACGGCTGAAGACGTGCCGTGGCAGATGATGCCCACTCCGTTGATGCCGAGCAGGGGAGCACCGCCGTATTCGGCGTAATCCACCCGCTTGCGGAAGGCGCGGAAGGCTGGGCGGATGAAGAAGGAGGCTATGCTGGCTCCCAAGGATTTCTTAATCTCGGTCTTGAGCATCTGCTGGATCGCTTCGGCCAGCCCTTCGCTGATCTTCAGAACGATGTTGCCGACAAAGCCGTCACAGACCACCACGTCCACGTCACCGCTGAAGACATCGCGGCCTTCGACGTTGCCGATGAAGTTCAGGCTGCTCGCCTTGAGCAGGTCATAGGCTTCCTTCACTGCCGCGTTGCCTTTGCCCGGCTCTTCACCAATACTGAGAAGACCAACGCGGGGCTTGGCCCGGTTCAGCAGCAGCTCAGAGCAGGACGAGGCCATGACCGCGAACTGATAGAGATGCTGCGGGCGGCAGTCCACGTTGGCGCCGATGTCGGTCACTAAAACCGGCTCTTTGAGCGTGGGGAAGACGCTGGCGATGCTGGGCCTAGAAATGCCCTTCAACCGTCCGAGCTGGAGGATGGCGGCGGTCATGGTCGCGCCGGAATGCCCGGCTGAGACCAGCGCGTCAGCACGGCCTTGCTTGACTAGATCAAAGCCCACCATAATGGTGGAGTCCTTTTTCCGGCGCACCGAGTCCACTGCCGCCTCGTCCATCGAGACAGTCTGCGGGGCATGAACGACGGAAAGGCGCGTCTCCGCGCCTTTGCCCCGCTGGGCCAGCTCGGCCCGCAGCAGCTCCTCCGGGCCGAGCAGCAGCACCTCGATGCCCGGATGCTGCTCGACCGCCTGGACGGCCCCGTCAATCAGCGGCCCGGAACCCCGGTCGCCGCCCATCGCGTCAAGGGCTATTCTCACAGCGGCTTAAGCCAGCTCGTCGCCCAGCTGATAGATGGTTTTGCCCTTGTACTTGCCGCAGCCGGAGCAGAGCTGATGCGGCATCTTCGGCTCGTCGCAGTTCGGGCAGCGGCCCACGGACGGAGCGGTGAGGAAGTCGTGCGCCCGCCGCTTGTGGGTGCGGGAATAGGAATGTCTTCTCTTAGGCAAGGCCATGATGGTTCTCCTTGAAATGTCTCCGCCCTGAGGCAGGGCCGGAAGGGTTATTTGTTCTTCAATGCCGCCAGAACGGCAAAGGGGGATTTCTTCGTTTCCAACGAGCAGCCGCAGCCGCCGGAGTTGAGGTCGGCACCGCAGCCGGGGCAAAGACCACGGCAGCCGGGTGAGCAGAGCTGCTTGACCGGCAGGCAGAGCAGCACCTGCTGACGGAGGATGTCCTCCAAGTCAGCCGCAGGCTCGTCCACCTGCACCACGTCCAATTCCGCCGCGCTGTCTAACTCCTTGACGCTCCAGTCCGCCTCCTCCGCGACTTCCAGCACCAAGCAGAAGTCGGTGTCCACAGGAAAATCGTAGTCGTTCAGACAGCGGTCACAGGTCAGGCGCAGGCCGGTGTGCAGGCTGCCGCGCACCTCGGTGCGGCTGTCGCCTTTGCGATGCAGCTCCAATTCAGCCTGCACCGAAGCGGCCCGGCGCAGACCGGCCTCAGCCAGCCATGCGTCGTCCGTGATGCTGTAACGGCTTCCGTTGGCGGGGATTTCTGCAAATGGAACTTTCACGATGGGCACCTGTCGTGCAGCGCGGCTGCGGGACACTAAAAAGTAAAATCATACACAAAAAAGCCTGCTCATGCCAAGAAAAAAAGCGCGGCCCGGCAGAAATGGCCTGCGCTGCCTCGTTTTTCCCTTGGCCGCAGGCGGCGGATGCCGCTATGATAGGGGCCAGAACAGCGGCTCCCTTCGGCTGCGCTCAGGGAGCTTCGTGCCCTGAGCGCAGCCGGAAGGCACGAAGCGCATTCAGCATCGTGCAGCTATCACACCAAGGGAAAAGAGCATGAAAAAAGGCGGCGGACAGGCGGCGGTACCGGAGACGGTGGCAGAATTTCTCGGCAAAATCATGCCCTTCAAGGAGCTTGATCCTGAAACCATCCGGCAGGTGGCACGGCAGGTCAAAATTGATTTCTTCCCCAAGGGCACCAAGCTGCTGCAAGCGGGCAAGAGCGAGATCAATTATCTCTATCTGATCCAGCAGGGCGGGGTGAAGTCCTTCATCATCGACGATGAGGGCGCGGTGACACTCAAGGACTACCGGGGCGAGGGCGACTACATCGGCGCGCTGGGCATCATCCGGGGCGCGCTCGCCAATCTCGACGTGGAGACGGTGGAGGACACCTTCTGTTTCCTGCTGCCGAAAGCGGTGTTCCTCGAGCTGATCAGCAGCCAGCCCGGCTTTTCCCAGTATTACCTCAAGAGCTTCTCTGAAAAAGTGGTGGCCGCAGCCTACAGCGAGCTGCGGCGGCACCGCATGGGCCGGAGCAGCGACAGCAACCTGCATCTTTTCTCCATTCAGGTCGGCGACATCATCCGGCAGGCACCGCGCAAGATCGCGGCTGACGCAAGCATCCGCGAGGCCGCCGGCAGAATGGCCGAGTTCCGCGTGGCATCGCTGCTCATCCATGAGCCGGACGACGAGGAAAAGATCATCGGTATTGTCACAGACCGCGACCTGCGCAACAAAGTGCTGGCGCCGGGCCGCGACTCCGGCGAACCGATCCGGGCGGTGATGTCCTCGCCCGTGGCTTCGGTGCTGTCGGAGTCCACCTGCTTTGACGCGCTGCTGAAGATGATGTCCACCTCCATCCATCATTTAGCTGTGGAGCGGGCGGAGCGGATCATCGGCGTGATCACCTCGCACGACATTGCGCTGCTCCAAGGCCATGCGCCGTATTCCTTGTTCAAGGAAATAGGCAGGCAGCAGCAGATTGAAGGCCTGCATCCGCTCTCGCGCAAAATCCCGGAGATGATCCGCAACCTGATCCGCGAAGGAGCGCGGGCTGGCCACATCTCGCGGATGATCTCCATCCTCAATGATCAAATTTTGGAGCAGCTGCTCACCCTGCTGGAAGAGGAGCTGGGGCCGCCGCCGGCAGACTACTGCTGGCTGCTGATGGGATCTGAAGGACGACGCGAACAGACCTTCCGCACTGATCAGGACAACGCCATCATCTACGAAGACCCGGCGGACGAGGCCCATGCCAAGGAATGCGCGGCGTATTTCTCCGGTTTCGCCCGGCGGGCCATCGGCCATTTGGTGCAGTGCGGCTACCCGCTTTGTCCGGGCGGCATCATGGCTGTCAATCCCAAATGGCGGCAGCCGCTCTCGGTCTGGAAGCAGTATTTCACTGACTGGGCGGCCACGCCGGATCCGCAGGAGCTGCTGCACGCCACCATCTTCTTTGATTTCCGCGCCGGTTTCGGCAAGTCCGCGCTGGCCGACGAGCTGCGCCAGCATCTGAGCGCCGTCACCCGGCGGCAGGAGCTGTACCTGCTCCATCTTGCCCGGCAGTGCATGGCCGCGCGCACGCCGCTTTCCTTTTTCAAGAATTTCATTGTTGAAAAGGACGGCGAGCACAAGAACAAGTTGGACATCAAGGTGCAGGGCATCACGCCCTTTGTCAACTTCGCCCGCGTGCTGGCTCTCAAGCACGGCATCCGCGAGACCAACACCTTGGCCCGCCTGCATGTGCTGGCTCAGGAGAACATCATCAGCGGCGAGCTGCTGAAAGCGGCCACTGATGCGTACGAGATGCAGCAGCAGCTGCGGCTGGTGCATCAGCTCAACCAGCTGGAGGCGGAGGAGGAGCCGGACAACCATATTGATCCAGGGCATCTGTCGGAATTAGACCGGCGGCTGCTCCGCGATGCCTTTGAGGTGATTGACCGCCTGCACGGGATGCTGCGGACGCTCTATCCGGCGGTCTGATCATGCTGACTCTGCTGCGCAAAGTCTTCGGCCTGCGCGAGCCGCATCCCATCCTGCGGCGGAATGCGCAGCTGTTCACGGATTTCAATCAAGGCAGGCCGCTGCACGAATACTGCTTCACGGTTTTTGACACCGAGCTGACCGGCCTCAGCCGCCGCAAGGATCAGCTCATCTCCATCGGCGCGGTGCGGGTTGAGAACTTGCAGATCATCCCTGGCGAGCAGTTCCACAGCCTGATCCGGCCTGACAGCATTCAGCCGAACAGCGCCACCTTCATCCACCGCATCACCCCGGAGCAGCTGGAAGATGCGCCGCCTTTAGAGGATGTTTTGCCGGAATTCATCGAATTCTGCGGCAACAGCCTCTTGGTCGGCCATTTTGTCGACCTTGACATGCACTTCCTCAACAAGGCGGCGGAAAAGGAGCTGGGCGGCTCCATTTCCAATCCCAGCATTGACACCATGCGGCTGGCCCGCCGCTGTCAAAAAGCGCAAAACAAGGACTTCTACGGCGGCTGCGACCAGTCGGCGGCCTGCAACCTCGACGCGCTGGTGGAGGAATTCAATCTGCCCAAGTTCAAGCCGCACGACGCGCTGGAGGACGCGCTTCAGACAGCATATCTTTTTTTGTACTTGGTGAAAAAATTCCGTCAGGACGGCATTGCCACACTGAAGGAGCTGTACGGCGCTGGCCGTCAGCGCGGCTTCTGAGGCGGGCAAACCTTTTCCGCATTCTTTTCAGGCTTGACGAAAAGCACGGCAGCAGGTAAACTTATGCGCCATACGAAAATGAAACACACTCTCTGGGGCGGCGGGGTGTTCCTGCCGTCTGGAGAAATTTAAAAATTTTAACGGAGGGCATTTATGAACAACGATGCGCAGGCGTACTGGAAGGCCAACATCCGGCTGGTGCTGGGCTGTCTGGCCGTCTGGTTCTTCATCTCCTACGGCTGCGGCGTGCTCTTTGCCGAGCCGCTGAACAGCATCAGGATACTGGGCGGCTATCCGCTCGGCTTCTGGTTCGCCCAGCAAGGGTCGATCTACGGCTTTGTCATTCTGATTTTCGTCTACGCCTGGCGGATGAATCAGTTGGACAAGAAATTCGGCGTTCAAGAAGACTGAGAGGAGAACTGACCCATGAGTCCGCAGTTAGTCAACTACTTGGTGGTGGGCGCGACTTTCGCCCTCTACATCTGGATCGCGGTCAAGTCCCGCGCCGGCTCCACTGGCGAGTTCTACGTGGCCGGCAAGGGCGTGCATCCGGTCCTCAACGGCATGGCCACCGGCGCGGACTGGATGTCCGCCGCCTCCTTCATTTCCATGGCGGGCATGATCGCCATGAAGGGCTATGACGCGTCCGTCTTCGTCATGGGCTGGACCGGCGGCTACTGCCTGCTGGCCATGCTGCTGGCGCCGTATCTGCGCAAGTACGGCAAGTTCACCGTGCCCGCCTTCATCGGCGACCGCTACTATTCGGATGCGGCCCGCATCGTCGCGGTCATCTGTCTGATCATCGCCTCGCTGACCTACGTCATCGGCCAGATGAAGGGTGTCGGCGTGACCTTCTCCCGCTTCTTCGAGATGTCCTACGAAAACGGGCTGATGGTCGGCATGTTCATCGTCTTCATCTATGCGGTCTGGGGCGGCATGAAGGGCATCACCTACACCCAAATTGCCCAGTACTGCGTGCTGATCTTCGCCTACACCGTGCCTGCTGTCTTCATTTCGCTCCAGCTGACCGGCAACCCTGTGCCGCAGCTTGGTCTCGGCGGCCAGATGAACGACGGCTCCGGCATGTTCTTCTTAGACAAGCTGAACAATACCCTGCTTGATCTCGGCTTCGGCGAATACACCGCCCGCAAAGGCAGCATGCAGAACATTTTTCTCTACACCCTCTGCCTGATGATCGGCACCGCCGGTCTGCCGCACGTCATCACCCGCTTCTTCACCGTGCCCAAGGTCAAGGACGCGCGCTCCTCAGTGGGCTGGTCATTGGTCTTCATCGCCGCTCTGTACACCACCGCTCCGGCGGTCGGGGCGATGGCCCGCTTCAACCTGATGGAAACCATCAAGCCGACCTCCGGCCCCAACGCCGGCGAGTGGATCAAGTACGACGAGCGGCCTGAGTGGTTCAAGAAGTGGGAGGCGACCAAGCTGCTTCAGTTTGAGGACAAGAACGGCGACGGCCGCATTCAGTACCTCAGCGACGCAGCGCAGAACGAGATGGTCAAGGTGGACAACGACATCATGGTGCTGGCCAACCCGGAGATCGCGCATCTGCCGGTCTGGGTCATCGCCTTGGTGGCCGCAGGCGCCATTGCCGCCGCGCTTTCCACGGCCGCCGGTCTGCTCTTGGCCATCTCCTCCTCCATCTCGCATGACCTGCTCAAAGGCATCTTCGCCAAGAACATGAGCGACAAGAACGAGCTGCTGGCAGGCCGCATCGCCATGGGCGGAGCGATCATCGTGGCCGGATATTTCGGCCTCAATCCTCCGGGCTTTGCCGCGCAGGTGGTTGCCTTGGCCTTCGGCTTGGCCGCCTCCTCCATCTTCCCGGCCCTGATGATGGGCATTTTCGTCAAACGGATCAATAAAGCGGGAGCCATCGCCGGAATGCTTTCCGGCATCGGCGTGACCATGGTTTACATCTTCTGGTTCAAGGGCTGGTTCTTTGTGCCTGGCACCGAGATGGCCAAGGACGTGGCTGAGAACTGGCTCTTCGGCATTTCTCCCGAAGCCTTTGGCCCGATCGGCGCGCTGGTGAACTTCGTTGTTGCTTATGCGGTGTCCAGCGTCACCCCGCCGCCGCCGGAGCACATCCAGCATCTGGTTGAGGACATCCGGGTGCCGGGCGTGGTGAAGAGAAAGTAGCAGGCAGCAGCAGAAACAGTTTCAGCGGCCCTCCGGAGCAAACCGGGGGGCCGTTTTTTTTTGATCGAGCCGCTGTTGCAATCGCTGTGCGTGTTGAAGAGCGCTCTATTTTTTGCCAATCAGCACCTCAATCCGCTCCCGCAGTCCAGCCAGCCCTGCCGGGCTGTTCGCGCTGAGGCAAAGGCCGTCCTCAGCCGCAGCAATCTGCGGCGGCAGGAGCGCGTCCGGGAGCAGGTCTATTTTGTTGTAGATCCGCAGACAGGGAATCTGCTCCAGCTCCAGCTCGCGCAGGAGGCTGTCCACAGTCTCAGCCTGCTGCGGCCAAGCGGGATTGGCTGCGTCAATCACATGCAGAAGCAAGTCCGCCTCGTGCAGCTCCTCCAGCGTCGAGGCGAAAGCCTTGAGCAGCTCGGCGGGCAGATTGCGAATGAAGCCGACAGTGTCGGTCAGCACTGCCTCTGTGCCGCCGGGCAGGCGGAAGCGGCGCGAGGTCGGGTCAAGGGTGGCGAAGAGCATGTCTTCAGCGAGAATGTCCGCGCCGGTCAGGCTGTTGAGCAGGGTGGACTTGCCCGCGTTGGTGTAGCCGACAAGCGAAACCACCGGCACCTCGTGCTTGCGGCGGCGGCTCCGGCGATGCTGCCGCTGGCGGCCCACCTCCTTCAGCTCGTCGCTCAGGCGTGCGACGCGGTCTTTGATCCGGCGGCGGTCAATCTCCAGCTTGGTCTCGCCAGGGCCGCGCGCGCCAATGCCGCCGGTGAGCCGCGAGAGCGCGTCGTCCCGGCTGGCGAGAAAAGGCAGCAGGTATTTGAGCTGGGCCATCTCGATTTGCAGCCTGCCTTCCCGCGAAAGGGCGCGGCGGGCGAAGATGTCAAGGATGAGCTGGGTGCGGTCAATCACCCGCAGATCAGTGCGGCTGGTAATTGAGCGCACCTGCGAGGGGGTCAGTTCCTGATCGAAAATGAGCAGATCAGCCCCGCTGCGGATGCTCGTCAGCATGACTTCCATCAGCTTGCCCCGGCCCAAGATGAAGCGCGGATCCGCTTTGCCGCGCTGCTGCATCACCCGCTCCACGACATCCACGCCAGCGGCGCGGGCCAGCTCGGCCAGCTCCAGCATGGACTCCGCCGCCAAGCCGCGCGAGCCGCTGCTGACCGAAACAAGGATGGCCCGGTCGCGCCCCTTGTCCACTGCGCGCAGCGGCTGGCTGCGGGCCAGCTCCTCTTCAAGGCCTTCGATCAGACCGAGGCAGGAGAAGGCTTCCTCGGCCGGGCGGAACGGCTCCAGCAGCCGCCAGCCGTCGCCGCCGCCGCGCTCAGGCTGAATATGGACGCTGCGCAGCAATTCCGGCTGGCCGCCGCTGAGCGTCAGCACGGCCATCAGATCCAGACGGAGGCAGACCAGGTCCATGATGTCCTCCTCGTCCGGGCCGTTCATGCTGAAATGCGTGTGGATGCAGCGCAGGCCGCAGAGCCTGCCGCCGCCGCTGCGGGCGTTCTGCAAAACCGGGATCACGATGCGGTCGTGGTCGCCGACAATGACGGTCTCGACCAGGCCGGAACGCTGGATGAGCAGGCCAAGCTGGCGGTTCAGCTCTATGGACAAGGCCGCCAGACTGCGGGCGGCATCCCGGCTGATCACCTCGTCCGGGCTGATCTTCTTCTTGAGCAGCAGCTCCAGCTGCCGGAGCTGGCCGCTCTTCAATCCTGCTGCATGGCCGACGATGGAAATGATGGTCTCCTTGCCTGAAATGGAGGCGATATGCCCCGCCTTTTCAGCATACCCGTGCGCCGCCGTTTTTTCAAGCCGGGTTTGCCCGCGCTCTTTCCTCTTTGAAAAACAGCGGCAAGCTGTTAAGCTGCATTTCGTTGAATCCAGTTCTTCCCCAAGGAGGATGCCCATGCGATCTATGCTCCGAACAGCCGCTCTGGCTGCGGTTTTTCTGTTTTTTTTCCAGCCGCTGCCAAGCTCGGCCAGCTGGAACATGGCCAAACCGCTGAAAGACCTGCTTGCCCGGCGGTCCGAGCAGAAGAAGCAGGAAGAAACCGCTGCAACGGCCCGGCCAGCCCGGTTCAAAGACAACGGCGACGGCACTTTGACTGACCGCCGCACCGGCCTGCTCTGGCTGAAAAACGCCAACTGCGCCGCTTTTTTTGAAGAGGATCAGAGCGGCGGCAAAAACAGCCGCTCCTGGCATGAGGCCCGCGTGGCGGCCAGCCGACTTGGCGACGGCTTCTGCGGCCTGAAGGACGGCTCGCAGGCAGGCGACTGGCGGCTGCCAACGCGGGAGGAGCTGCTGGAGATCTCCAACGATGTCAGCGGCGGGCAGAAATGGGAGGCGGGCGAGGTGCTGCTTGACATCCAGCCCTTCTACTACTGGTCATCCAGCGTCGGCGATTTGTATCCTGATTACGCCTTTTATGTCGGCATCACCTACGGCATGGACAGTCATGCCTTCCAGCTCAACAGCTTCCATGTCCTGCCGGTGCGGGATCAGAAGAAAGATTGAGCCGCCGCGAATTTTTCAAGATAACAATGCCTGATTTCAAACACCTGCTTTCGGTCGCCCGCAGCTATCTTCAGGATGTCGACCTGAGTCCGCTGGAGCGGGCCTACGCCTTTGCCTGCGAACTGCACAAAGACCAGCTCCATCTTTCCGGCGAGCTGTACGTCCGGCATATCCTTGATGTGGCCACCACCATCGCCTCGATGAAGTTAGACGTGGTGACGATCACGTCCGGCCTGCTGCACGGGGCGATCCGCCACGGCTACGCGGTCCAAGAGGAGCTGGCGGCGCAGTTCGGGCCAGAGGTCGCCAACATCGTCAGCGGCGCGACCCGGATCACCAGCGTCCGCTACGACTCCAGCCTGACGCATCAGGCCGAGAACATCCGCCGGCTTTTTCTGGCGATGGGAGCGGACATTCGGGTGCTGCTCGTCCGCTTGGCCGACCGCCTGCACGACATGCTCGGCCTGCATAACGCGGACGAGGAGCGGCGGCGGCAGCTGGCGCGGGAGACCATGGATCTCTACGCGCCCTTGGCCAGCCGCCTCGGCATCGACTGGATGAAGCGGCAGCTCGAAGACCTCTCCTTTCAGCATCTTTTCCCGGCGGAGCACGAGTCGCTGATCAAGCATATAGACAGCACCATCGGCGAGCGCGAGAAATACGTGCAGGAAGTCATCGCCATCCTGCGCGGCAAGCTGAAGGCGGCGGGCATCACCCCGCTGCGGGTGCTGGGCAGGCCCAAGCATCTCTACTCCATCTACAAGAAATTGGTGGTGCAGAACATCCCGGTCGAGCAGGTCTACGACAAGGTGGCCTTCCGCATCATTGTCAGCACCGTGCATGAGTGCTACGCGGCTCTTGGCACCATCCACGGCAGCTGGACTCCGGTGCCGGGCCGGATCAAGGACTTCATCTCCGCGCCCAAGTCGAACAACTACCAGTCGCTGCACACTTCAGTGGTTGGGCCGGGCGGGCATTTCATGGAGATCCAGATCCGCACCCAGGCCATGGACGAGGTGGCGCAGGAGGGCGTGGCCGCGCACTGGGCCTACAAGGAGGGGCAGAAGATCAACCGGGAGGATGCCCGCCTCTTTCAGGAGCTGAAGCGGCTGGTGCAGGGGATGCAGGAGGTGGAGGATCCGGTTGAGTTCCTCGACACCGTGCGCGGCGAGCTGTACGACCCGGACATCTACGTTCTCACCCCGACTGGCGAGGTGCGCGAGCTGCCGCGCAACGCCTCGCCGATTGATTTTGCCTACGCCATCCACACTTCGGTGGGTGACCGCTGCGCCGGAGCGCGGGTCAATGGCCGCATCGTGCCGCTCAAGCACGAGCTGCAAAACGGCGACATTGTTGAGATCATCACCGCCAAAGAGCCGCATCCCAAGCAGGCTTGGCTGCAAATGGCCAAGACCAGCCGGGCCAAGGCGAGAATCCGGCAGTGGCTGCGCAAGGAGGAGAAGGCCCGCGCCCTTGAGCTGGGCCGGGAAATTTGCGAACGCGAGCTGAAGAGCCGCGAGACCAGCCTGAAGAAGCTGATCAAGAGCGGCCTGCTCCGCGAGCTGCTGACCAAGCTCCGCGCTGCTTCGCTTGATGACATGCTGACCAAGGTCGGCGCAGGCGAGCTGACTGTCCAGCAGATAGAACGCGCCCTGCTGCCGGATGAGCAGCTCAAAGCGGAGGAGCAGCAGCGGCAGGAGGCGGAGCTGCGCGAGAAGGTGGAGAAGGCAGCAGACGGCGAGTCCAAGGCGGGCAGGCCGGTGCCTGCCGGACGCGGGGCGGTGCAGGTGGACGGCATCGACGATCTGCTGATCAAAATCAGCCAGTGCTGCCGTCCGGTGCCGGGCGACGAGATCATCGGCTACATCACCATGGGCAGCGGCGTGGCTGTGCACAAGGCCAAATGCCCCAGCCTCCTCACTGCCGAGCCGGAGCGCCTGCTGGAGGTGCGGTGGTCGGACGGCGGGGCCGGGCCGCACCGCGCCGAGCTGCTTTTGAAAGCCCATGACCGGAAGAATCTCCTTGCCGACATCAGCTCGGCCATTTCCAGCGACGACGCAAACATCATCGAGATGCACTCGCGCACCCGGTCGGACAATGTCGCCGAGTTCCGCGTGCTGGTCGAGGTCAGCGGCTTGGATCAGCTCCACCGTCTGCAAATCCACCTCAGTCAGCTGCCGAGCGTGACCGAAGTGCGCCGGGCCGGGCGGGCCTGACAGGCGGGCAGCGATGCGCCTGAGGCGGCAATGAGGGAGCTGTGCTGCGGGATCTGCGGCAACGAGGTGGATCCGGGCCTGCGCCGCTGCCCTTACTGCGAGTCCGCGCTGGAGCTTGTCTTGCCCGGCCAGCTTGATCTGCATAAAATCGTCAATCTCAAGCAGGGGATGCCGACAGTGGAGCAGGCGCTGCTCCGTCTTGACCGTGAGCTGGCGCAGGCCAAGCTGGAGCGGCGGCGTGTGCTGACTCTGATCCACGGCTACGGCTCCAGCGGCGCGGGCGGCTTCATCCGGCAGGAGGTGCGCGCCCGCCTGCTCTACCTTCAGCACCGGGGCAGCATCAGGGAGATCGTCTGCGGCGAGGATTTCAGCTCCCGCAGCGGGCCGGGCCGGAACATTCTCCGCTGTTTTCCCGTCCTCCGCCAGCATGGCGATTTGAACAAAGGCAATCCGGGCATCACGCTGGTCGCGGTGTAAGCTGCGTCTCATCAAAAATAAAAAGGAGATGCCCTGCGGTATCTCCTTTTTATTTTCTTATTAGTGGAATCAATCGCCTGCGCCAGAAGCGAATTTTAACCTTCTCCGTCAGGCCGCTGCAAGCAGGCGCGCAGGCCCACGCCGACATGGTCACGACCGATCAGCAGTCGGTGATGCAGCAGTTCTGACGGAAGACGGCGTGAGCCATCACCCAGCTGCTCCCCCTGCTTGCTTACACCCGCTCCGCATCGGGCGCAATGCTGCTTCTACCAATCTTACCGATATGGCTGTACACGGCGGTCGTGCCGTCCTCTGAAATCACCCAAACTTCCTGCGCCCCTTTGGCTAAATAAAGATCAACTTTGCCCCTAATCTCCGCCTTGGCATTGGAAGGCGAGACAATCTCAATGCAAAGTTCCGGCGCCTTAGGATACGGCGTTTCATAGGCAAACTGGCGGATGAACGCATCCGAAGCCCAGACCACATCCGCCACTTTCACGCCCTCTGAGGTTTGAATCGAACATTCGGTGATGACCTCGCCGCTTGGCAGCTTGTTGATCAGATTGGCGGCCATGCGCCCTTGAATGCGCCCGTGCCGGTTGGAGGCAGGACTCATCAGGATGGTGCCGAAGCGGTTCAGTTCAATCTTGAAGGGCAGATTCTGGAGAAGGGGATTGCTGAGGACTTCAGTCCATTCCATGAGGGTTCTCCTGCGGGATGAGGTTGCCAAGCATTGTGCATTCCAATGTATGCAACTTTTGTCTGCAAAGCAAGTTTATCTGGCAGGAGACGGAGACGGGAAGCAGGTCGTTTGCCGCTCACTTCCCCGCCTTAGCCATCACCCAGCACATGAGCACCCACTGGATGCCGCTGAACCAAGCGATGAGCAAGGCGGTGAGGAAATAGTCAAGCGGGGGCCAAGCGACAACGACCTTTGGCTGATAGATGGCTGTCAATGCGAAGGCAACCCAGTGGCCGAAGCAGTAGCCGCAATGCAGCAGCTCGCCGAAGAAGGCGTTCCTTTCCGTCACCCACTCCCGCAGCCGTTTGAACAGCTTGGTTTCGGTGACGGTGAAGGAAATGGATGCGGTGATGAAGGAGAGGTAGATTGCGGTTTGCATGTGCCCTGCGCAGGACAGCTAACAGCCGGTTGAACAGTGGGCCACAGGGCGCAGCATGAATTTTTTTGTGCAATTCATTATCTGCCTTGTATTGTCATAAAGATTACTTCTGTATAGCAGGCTGAAATAATTACTGCACTTTCTTCAGCCTGCTATACCGTCAGCTTACTCTGTTAACATCCCCAACCAAAACACTTGCGAGCAACTTGCCTACCACCCACCTTAACAGTTGCGCAAGCCCCTGTTGGAATACCCCACGTGGTACATATTGATCCGCAAACAGAGGCAGAACCATCTGGTATGCTGCTTGGCACGTTAATGCATTTTCTTCCGACAATGGGAAGATTAACACATGCTTGACCATTCTCGATGGAAGCATCAATGCAATTCCAAGCACTTACGGTAACGTATGATTGAAAGGTCTGGCTGATAGCCTTTCTGTCCACTGGTGCATGTTGCTTTGGCATAAACGGCATAATATTCCTCCTTAGTTGATATAAATGAGCCTTGCACCATTCAAGGCTCAGAAGTTCCGCTGAAAGAGCATGTGCACCCTTGAACAATCCGGCTGCAATCTATCTGGATGTCCCTGCTCATCTCGCAGCAAAGATCGCATATAAATTGACTGTTTGCAGGAACAACCCCTTCAGTGTTCCAATTTGAACACGTTGCTGTGCAGACTTTTCTTTCGACAGCCGAAACGCAATTAGGTAATGTCATTGCAGTGTTCTCCTCAGATCAAGACTGCGCCCAAGAACGGACTTTGCCAATAGTCACTGGCAGCACCTCGCTCACATCCACTGTGTAGCGATAGACACGACGCGAACGAAGTGTGTTGTCCGGGTCAAAGAACGTCAGCTTCACATCGTAGCAGTCAGAATCCGGGCGGCAAAGCGGGCTTTTCTCGACCGTGATTTCATCAAGCACACGCCGCTGGCCCTCGTTCGTCTCTGTCACCAGCACCGACGTGATCTGGAATGCGTTGGTGGCGGAGAAATTCAAGGCGCGTTCCTGCGGTGTTATACCCAAGTTGCGGTAATCGTAGTACACACGGTTCAGATAATCCCGCAGCTGGCTGTCCGCCATTCTTGCTCTTTCTTCAGAAACTTCAGCAGATGCCCTCATATTGCTGACAGCAGCTTCCGCCAAGGCACCAAGCGTCCAGCTGTACATGCCCCGCACTTCCGGGACAATAACCGGCACAGCCTGACCAGACATCAGCTTGATGGTGCCGCCAATGTATCCAGGAATGGAGACACGCTCTATTTTGTTGTCTGCCAAGAACTCACGCAGCCGTTCATAGGCCACGCTGGCGAATGGCCCTTGCGGCACAATCGCATAAATCGGGGTCGCATCCAGATTCAGCGTCCAGATCAGATTCTGGGCGGCCCAAGGATTCTTTGCCAGATACTCCAGCAGGCTTGCGCCCATCATGTCCTGCGTGAAAGAGTCCTTCCGGGCTTCGCTGCCAAAGTCGGTGCCCAGCTCGCCCAGCGCGTAAACCAGCCTTGCGCCGCCTGGACATGAAGGACAGCCTGCTGAAGGTGTCACCGCCGCAGGCACCGGTGCAGAGGCAACCGCCGCGCTGGGCTGAACACCTTCAGCCGTCTCAAGAGCAGCATCCTGCTCAAGCACTTCTTCCTTGGCTCCGCCGCAGCCGCAAGCTGATGGCGTGACCATCACTTCGTTTTCCGACATAACACTTCCTCCTTGTGCTGACTTAGTTAATGAACTACAACTTCCTGAAACATTTATCCTTCCCATCAAACACCGCTGCTGCTCCGTCCCTTGGGGCAGATTGCACGGCAAGACATTTTGCAAAAGAACCTCGCGGATTGCATGAGGAGATGCCTGCCTGCCCTGCTGGCGCAGAAGGCTCAACAGCAAGGCGGCAATGCCTGATACTGTCGGCGCGGCGAAGCTGGTGCCGCTTCTGCGCGCTGTGCCGCCGCCGGACAATGCGCCGAGAATATTTTCTCCTGGCGCGAGAATTCCCTGCGACTGATACGCCTTGCCCCAGTTGCTGACCGCAACCGGCTGCCCAATGCTGTCCATCGCCCCGACTGCCAGCACAGACTCCAAGGCTGCGGGCACATGCAGGCAGTCGCAGCCGTCATTGCCCGCCGCCGCAACCAGCAGCACATCACGTTCCTGGCAGAGGCGGATGGCGTTCATCAGCAGCCGGTCAGCTTCCCCGGAAGGCGCCAGCTGGCCGCCGCTGATGTTGATGACATGCGCTCCGGCTTCAACCGCCTGTGTGATCGCCCGCGCCAAGTCAATCTGAGAACAGGGAGCCAAGCCTCCGTTCGGCTCATCAGCAAAGACCGGCACCAGAAGCCCACGGCATTTGGGCGCAATCCCCTTCACTTCGCTCTGATGCTGGCCGAAGATGATGCTGGCGACATGGGTGCCGTGCTGGGCCGCCGTGCCGCCGCCCGCTGCGCTGCTGTCTTCCGCGCTGAGGCTGCGCAACGCCGCTCCGGCAAAGCAGGGATGAGAAAGGTCTGCCGGGCCGTCAAGCACCGCGACAACAACTTCCGGGCTGCCGAGAGTTTCGGCCCAGAGTTCCTTCAGGCCCGGAAGGATGCCCGCAGTGTCATTGTGTGTGGTCATGGCGCAAAAGACAAAGCTGTCCTGAGAATAATTCTTATCCTTTCTTTTCGTAATCATTCGTGATACGATCAATAAGCAGCAATTTACCGACGCATTGGCATTCAGTCAATAAAAAATTTCATTTGTCTGCAATAAATTCTACAGATTATGAGTTTCAGGCAGTCATGATCGTGACTGCCTGAAACTCACGCTCGTGATGTTCAGTTCATCACGTTCATGATCTCCTGAGAATCATGCTCATGATCTTCTGTCTGTAATGCCCATGAGTTCATGCCGCTCGCAATCATTCCTGCATGATGTTTTCCTGTTGACAGAAAACGCCGCGCCCTTTACCATGCCTGTTCATACACTTTCATGTTCATGCCGAGCAATTAACTGAATTGGAGGACAGTTATGGCAACCGTACAGTGGAGACCTGAAGTCAACCCCCTGACCACGCCGCAGTCTTGGCGGCCCCTGCATCTGCCGCATGACACAAGCGGCGGCAATGACTTGGCCGCCCGGATCGCGCAGAAGCATTCCGCGCTGGACGAGGAGATGGTCAAGACCACGCTGAAAGCTCTGGTGGAGGAGATCAAGCTGGACTTGATCAACGGCAATCAGGCCGCGCTGGAGGATGCGTTCACTTTCCGCGTCTCCCTGAACGCCCGTCTGGATGAGCCGGACGATCCGCTGCCGCCGACAGAGAAAATCCTGAATGTCCGGGTCATTGTCGCCAAAGCCTTTCAGGCGGAGGTGGGACGGCTCGCGCAGCTGGAGCGGCTGCCTGTGTCAAAGAAGCTGCCGCTGATCACCTCTGCTGAAGACATGGTGCTGAAGCTGAACGACGTGCTCAATCCGAACGGCGCGCTGCATCTGAGCGGCAGCGCCCTCCTCTTTGATCAGGAGAACGAGGTCTGCGGCTGCGTGCTCGAAGGAACGCGCGGCGGCAGGCAGAGGCAGACCCGCTGCACTGCGGTCTTCAATTCAGAAATCACCCTCCTGCCCGACATTCCCGTTCAGCAAGACCCTTGGAACAACGAGTACATCCTCTCCATCTCCACCCAGTACACCGAGAACGGCACGCTGCGCACCGGCATCTACGAGCGCAGGCTGCGCACGCCGCTGGCAGTGGTTTTGGGGACAGAGACCGGCATTCTCAGCGGCGGCGGAACAGCGCCGCTGGTCTCGGTCACAGGCGGGACGCTGACCGCAGCCAGCGCGCGGGCGCGCATTCAGGTTCTGCTGGACGCGCAGGACGGCGACTTGCGCTTTTCGTTGTTGGATATGAAGGATGGCGGCGCGGCAGGCGATGCAGTGCGCGTGGCTGCCAACGGGACGTGCACGCTGCCCGGCTATGCTGGTTCAGCCCTGACCAGCTTGGAGGTGCGGGTCAACAAATACAACACCTTGGCGGGCATGGTCAGAAGCCCTTACGGCGGCAGATTGGTGGATATACTGGATGTGCGGCAAGGGAGCTAATCGCAGAAATAAAAAAGGAGATGCCGCAAGGCATCTCCTTTTTCGTTCCTTGGCGGAATCAGACGGGATTACATGCCTGCGCCGGAAGCAGCCTTCTGCATCTTGACCTCAACTTTCTCGGTCAGGCCGCTGTAGTAGGCGCGCAGGTGCTCCAGAACTTCCTCGCGGCCAAAGTGGTCAACCACCGGCTGACCCTCGGACAGCGCCTTGCGCAGCTTGGTGCCGGAGAGGATGACGCGGTCTTCCTTGCTGTGGTTGCAGGTGCGCAGCGAAGCCATGCCGTCGCACTTATGGCAATAGAAGGTCCAGTCGATCTTCATCGGCTTGCAGAGCAGGTCTTTGCCAGCGATGCCGGTGACCGGCACGCGGTCGAAGATCTCCTGGGCCTCAAACAGGCCGTAGAAGTCGCCCACACCGGCATGGTCACGACCGATCAGCATGTCGGTGATGCCGTAGTTCTGGCGGAAGGTGGCGTGCAGCAGGGCCTCGCGCGGGCCTGCGTAGCGCATATCCAGCGGATAGCCTGCGTTGATGACGTTGTCTTTGACAAAGTAGTTGTCAATCAGAATCTCGATGGCCTTCACGCGCACCGGCGCAGGAATGTCGCCAGGCTTCAGGTTGCCGATCAGGGAGTGGATCAGCACGCCGTCGCAGACCTCAATGGCGATCTTGGCCAGGAACTCATGCGAGCGGTGCATCGGGTTGCGCAGCTGAAGAGCGGCAACCTTGGACCAGCCGCGCTCCTCAAACATGGCGCGGGTCTCAGCCGGGGTCAGGTACACGCCCGGATACTCGGACGGATAGCTGCCCTGAGACAGCACTTTCACCGGGCCGGCGATGTTCACGTCCTTCTGGTTCATGACCATGATCACGCCGGGATGATCCGCCGGAGCAACCTGCCAGAACTTGCCGTCCACAGAGTCCGCGCCGGAACCCATGAAGACCTTCTCGCACTCCCACTTTTTGTCGGCCTCGGTCATGTCGAACTTCTCAGTGACCTTCATGGTGGCCATGATCTCGCCGTCAGCTTCCAGCGCGATCTCGTCGCCGGCGGTGATGGCGTTGGCATCTTCCTTGGAGATGTCCAGAGTGATCGGCACGGGCCAGAAGGTGCCGTCAGCCAGCTGGAAGTTCTCGCAGACGTTCTTCCAGTCAGCCTTGGTCATGAAACCGGACAGCGGGGAGAAGCCGCCGATGCCCATCATGATCAGGTCGCCCTTGGCGCGGGCGCTGACTTTCACCTTCTTCAGACCTGCGGCCTTCTCTTTCTCTGCGGCCAGCTCGCTGCCATGCAGCAGAGCGCAGACCAGACCTTTGCCGCCGTGGGGGGCTACCAGTTTAGACATGACGTGTTCCTCGTTCAAATGATGGTTTATTTTCTCTTAAAGAAATGCGGCGCATTAAGGCCGCAGCAAGAACTGTTTCTCTGAAGATGAAATCTTCTAATATAGGACAATGGGCGGGGAAGTCAAGCGAAAAACAAGCGGAGCGGAAAAAGACAACGGCCCCCGGCGCGATGCCGGGAGCCGTTGCCGCAAACTGCGCTGTCAGCCGTTTATTGACCGCAGCGGTCGGTCCAGTTGATCCTGCCGCTTTTGCCTGTATTGATCGGCAGGTTTTCCTGTTCCACCTCAATGATCTCGCCGGTGCTGGTTTGGATGAAGGCTTTGGCCGCCTGATCGCCGGTGCCGACATGCATGCTGGGGCTGGTGGACAAGCCGCGGCCAAGACTCAGCTTGTCCATGACAAACTCGCCATCCTCCGCGCCTTGATAAATTGCGCCATCGTCGCTGTCGAAGGTGCCGAAGACGGTCTCTGTCCACGCCGTGCCGGTCTGGTAATGCACGCCATAGAGGGTGCTTTCGCCTTCCGCCTTGCATTTGTCGTTGAAAGGCTGATAGGTGGTGTAGGTCAGCAGGCCGCCCAGCAGCGCCGCCGCGCCGAGGTTTCGCTCCCGCAGGTCGTGGAAGTCCCGGTACCAGCCGTCCAGACCGGTGGAGTACTCCTTGCCGTCCTTAGTCATGAAGCCTTTGTTTGCCTCTTCGCCCGCGATGTATTTGACCAGCAGGTCAAATGTCGGCTTCACGCTGCTGCTGTCATCACGCGTGTCAATGATCTCTTTAGCGACTTTGTCCCAGATGTTGCTGGGGAAGCAGTAGTCAGCATCCGAACTGGCGACTTCCGAGCAGGAATACTTTGACCGGTCCAGCACATTGGTCTTGCAGTCATAGCATTTAAGAGGGGCGACGCGAGCGCCGCTCTCATCCACATAAGGCGATTTATTGATGTCGCTGACAATAATTTTGTCAGTCTGCATCAAGCCCCGCTTGCCGGGAGCAATTGCCGCTGCCGGATCGGCCGGCAGATCGCCGTTGTCTTGGGTGTTGATGTCCCATTCAATTGCCGCCCACGTCATGATCGGATCGTTATGGTACGCGTATGTCTCAGGCAGGGCAAGCGGCGTGCTCCAGCCGTTAAAGGACAGCGTGTTAGCATCCTTGAGCGGCTCTTTGAGGCCGAAATAGCCGATCTTGCTCCGGTCGCCGTCACTGTCGCAATCTGTCGAGGAGCCGGGCAGGCACCAGCCGTCGTCGGTCTTGTCCCTGTCGCCGTAGAAACGCCCAGTTCCGGCGTAAATCCAATAGTTGCTGCCGTCGTAGCCGATGGAAGGCGCGCCGACCACCGGCATCTTGACATCCGCAAGCAGCCGGATCGGATTGCCGTCCGTCCACATGCCGGGCCAGCCTGACGGTTTCGATGCCTGCTCCACATTGCCGACATCGAGTTTGCCGTTGTTGTTCTCATCCTCGCCGATGTCCAACCTGCCGTTGCCGTTGGCATCTTCGGTGCCGCCGAGCATTTTGGTCACCAAACGGAAAATCCTGCCGCCTTTGTCCCAGTAAAACTGCTCCTCCAGGCCGTCCTGATAACCGGACGGATACTGGGTGAAGTCAGCGCCGTCCACGGTGCCGAAATAGACCGCGTCGGCGCGGTAGCGGGCGCCCAGTTTGCCTGGAGCAGTGAGATTGACGTTGTAGTCAACGGAAATGATGTCAGAAATGAAACTGGAGACTGTTCCGGGCAGGGTGAAAATGCCGCCCTCTCCATTGCCGTTGCTGCCAGGAGCTTCCTTGGGAATGCGGAACGCCACCTGGGATCCCACCGCAGAAATTGCGCCGGCGTTCCAGTTGGTCGCCGGGCCGGGCAGCCAGCCAAGCGGCAGCACCGCCAGCTTGCCGGGGGTCGCGGCGATGTTGACACCGTCCAGCTTGGACATGTCGGTCGGCCCGCTGCCCAAGACAAGATACCAGTCGGTCTTGATGTTGTCCGCATCTTTGGAATTCGGGTAGCCGTCGCGCATGACCACCATCGCCGGTGAGGACGTGGTGTAGCCCATGTCCGCATAGACAGTTTTGCCGTTCTCGTCCAGCAGCTGCGTCATCTCGCCGAGCAGCACCGGCTCTTTTTCCGGGTTGGTGATGTCGAGAATGAAGAAGGATGAGGTGAAGACCCGTTTGTCATCGGGGTCGCCGTTCAGCTCGCTGGCCTTGATCGGCGCGCCGCCGAAACGGAGAGCGCCGACCAGAATGGTGCCCCAGCCGCCGGGGTGATCTTCATCCGCTTTGAATATCTGCACGTCAAAAATGCGCGGTTTCTGATCCACATAGTATTTGTGGGCATAGTATTTGTCAGCCAAGCATTTCAGATGCGGCTGAAGGTTGTAAGGAATGTATGCCCACTTCTCCGCGCCCAAATCAGGCCCGCTGGAGCATTCGCCGTTGACAGGCGGCACTTTGCAGCTGCCGTCGGTGTTGATGTCCTCGGTGCAGCAGAACTGGCTGCCGTTGTTCTCAAAATGGAAGCCGCCGTTCACCGCGTGCAGCATTCCGTCATTGCCGCCGAAATAAACCATGTTCCGCCGGCCGCTCCATTTTTCGACAAAATCTTTGTAGGTCGGATCGCGGTAGATGTAATGATAATACTCCGCCGGTTTGGCCACCACAATAGGCGTGGAATGGATGATGTCGCCCAGCCTCCACTCTTTGACCACAGTGGAGCCGCTGACATCCTTGAAGGTGAACTGGCGTGAACGCAAGGAGGTGTCCAGCCTGCCGTTGCCGTTGCCCTTGCCGTCGGCTGTTTCGTCTGTTGTTTCATCGTTGAGCGAGTCCAGACCTTGGAGCCACTGCACCAGCGCGTCGAGCGCTTCCTGCTCCCGCCGCTTCTTGTAGTCCACTTCAGTCTCGCCCGATCGGCGAGGCGTGTAGCCGGCGAAGGTCTCCCAGTCCTCAGGGGTGATGAAATCCTTTCCTACGGAACCGCGCGGCAGGTCAGCGTCATTCGTTTTGCTGTTCAGCGCGTCGAGCTGATCCCTCAGATCCGTCAGGGTGAAAAACTCGCCGGAATCAACAATGCCGTTGTTATTGACATCATTCCATGTGTAGATTTTGCGCTCGTTCATGACATCAGCCGCTGCCAGCCGTTTGTTGGCTGACCACAAATACTTGATGTCAGTGATTTCCACGCAGCTGTGCTGAGGAGTCAGCGTTGTGTTTTCCGGGGCGCATTTCGGATCAAGGTTTCCTTCCGCCGGCTCCGGCTCATCCGGACACTGGCCTGCGCTGTTCAGATCGGCATAGCAGCCGCGTGTCCTGTTGGCCTTGTTGCTGAAGTAGAAGATAACCCGTTTGTCCGCCGTGTCGCCGCCGTCCAGATCAATCCGGCCGTTGCCGTTGCTGTCCTCATACATCTTGCCTTCGGAGCTGACGAAGAGCGAATGCACGTCGCCGATCCAAGTGACCTTGTTTTTAGGGGTCGCGTCGTCCTCATGCTTGGGCCAGAACACGGCCTGATAGACCGCGCCGGAGCCGCTGCGCGAGCTGGAGATGACCGAGGCCGCTGAGCCTGCGGAGGAGCGGCTGAGAATGTCGTCCAGCACCGCATAGAGGTTGTCCTCCAGCTGCTGGGGGTTTTCACCCGGATAGTAGTCGGTGGTGCCGCCGCTTGCCGCCGCCTGCGTCATCAGCGTGACCGGATTGCATTCGCCCGTGCCGCTGTTGGTCAGCGTGCCGGTGGTGACAACATGGGTGTAAATGTTCTGCTTGGGCATGGACCGTCCGTCCGAGTCAAGGAGATGCCGTTTTTGGTAAAGCGGCCCGGCGTTCTGGCCCCACCACGTCATGTCGTCGAGATAGGTGCTGCGGAAGAGCTTGTCGCCGCAGGGCGTGCTGGTTCCGGGCGTGAAGTCCGGCTCGGCGGTGCCGTCGCCGTCCAAATCATCGCCTTCCAGCGCGGACGGAAAACGTTTCGTCTTATCCTCAGCCGACGGATTGGAGGCGAAGCCAACCACATCCGCTTGCACGTCCGCTGTGGACTCGCCTTCGGTGATCAGAAGGATATGGTTGTCCTGACACCAGTACTGCACCGGGTCTTTTCTTTCCGCGTCAGTGCATCTGTTCGAGCTGTTGTAGCTTTCGCAGATCGGGAAGTCGGCGCACTTGCCGTTCTCGTCAAAATTGAAGCAGAAGCTGTCGTTCTGGGTGAAATAGCCCAAGGCGTTGTAAAGCGTCTCGGCGAGCGGGGTCCATGACGTGCCCCGGACGCTGTTGATGGCGTCAGCCAGATCGTGCATGTGCCGCCGCTTGCCGCCGGGGTAGTCGCCGTCATCAGCTTTCACTGTGTCGCCGACTTCCATCTCCACCAGCAGCTCGCCGCCGTCACGGTTGTTCTGCGGGCAGAAGCGCTGGATGCCGTCCGTGAGATAGCTCGCTTGGCATTCAGTGGCCGCGCCCACGTAGCGCAGGGCCATCACGCCGAGGCGCAAATCGCTGGCCACCCTGTGGACAACGCCTTCAGGCCGCGCGCCGCGCTGAATGTAGCCCTTCATGGTGGCTAACGGCTGGGTGCCGCCCATCATGGCGATGATGTGCGAATCCGCCACCACGCCGGGAATGTTCCAAACTTTGGTGGTGTCGCCCGCCTGATCGGAGGGGTCAATCACTTCCGGCACAGCGGTGTCGCGGCAGTAGTCCTCGCTGGCTTCGATGATGCACTTTTTGGTGTAATCTCTGTCTTGCGGAGTGCTGGGATCTTCCTCCCATTCGCCGGCGCTGCTGCTGCCGCCGCCCATCTGAGGCGGAGTTCCTGCGGCGCAGCCGCCGGAGCCGTCGCTCCATTCATAGACCGGCTTCCAGTCATTCGTAGTGCATGAAGTCGCTTGCTCAGCAACCACGTTGCAGCTGTAATTATATTCGGCGCCGTTCACTATCTCGTTTTTGAACCAGTTGCCGCTGCTGCCGTAGTAGCAGAAAGTGCTCTTGCCTGTAATGTTGCAGCCATCAGGATTAGGCACGGCTGGTTTCGGCACGCACGTCTTCCAAGCGCCCTCTGGCGATTTCCAGCAGCGTCCTATGTAGCCTGCCCTGTCGCCGTGCGGCAGATTGGAATCATAGATGCCGTAACAGATATAGGCGCCGTAGGCAGGCTCCAATGTGGAAGGATGGTAGGCCGTGGGCTGAGAGGAAGTTCCCGTGTACAGGTCGCCGCATTCTTTTTGGACCGTGTTGATGTTGCGCTGATCGCCGTTCCAAAATTTGGAGCAAAATTGAAGGCTGTGGTTCAACATAGGCCGCTGGTGGGTGATTGCGGCATCATTCTCCGGAAAAGTCTCCAAACAGGCGGTGATAGCTTGGCTCCAGTTCGCGCCTTTGGGATCTTTGGTCATCATGGTGTCCATCATCTCCTGGCATTCCGCCGAGGACTGATAGCCGGTCGCGTTGACAGCCAGCACCTCCAGCCGTGATGTGTCGTCGCTGGTGTCAACTTTGTCGCGGATGAACTGATCGTCAAACTCGCTCTTGGAGCCGCGCACGCCCAAAACTAAATATCCGGCTGCGCCGTCCAGCTTGACCTGCTTGATCAGGCGCGAGCCGGAGCAGCCCCGGTGCTCTGCAATCAGAACGCCCTCGTGGTAGCTGTGCTTGCCTCCGGTGAGAATCTTCTTCTGCACGTCAAATTTGGAGGCCATCGCCCAGTTGAGCAGGTTGCCGCGCGCTGCGAAGGCGTTGACTTTTTTTGGAGTCGTCGTGTTGTCAACGGTGATGCAGAGGTTGTCCGCCCGCGTGTATTTAGTGCCGGTCGCGCCGGAGCAATGGCTGGCCGCCGCGCTGGCCGTGATCTCCTGAAATTCGCCCTGCCGCAGGCTTTTCCAGTTCACGCCCTTGGTCGCGTCGGGAATTTTGCCCGTGCCGGCAGTGAGCGCCTGATAATAAATGCCCTTGTAGCTGACGATGTCATCGACAGCATAGGTCAGATCGTCTCGCCATGTGTGCTCCACCGCCACCCAAGTGATGCCGGTGTCCTCAAGGAGGCTCAAGCCGTTGGCGGTGTTGCTGTCGCTGCTGGTTCCTCCTGCTGCGGTGTAATACAGCTGCGGGCCGGACCACGTGAACGAATTGGCCGGATACGCCCGGTTGTTGATCCAGTATTGCAAAGATGGAAGAATGTTTTTTACTGTCAGATGCCGCCACTGCACTCCAGTGTCTTTGTCAATGGAAGAGCCGTCTGCAACACCGTCAGTGGCCGCTTCATAAATGTTGCCGCCAGCATAAACCCTAGTGCCTTCAGTGTAGTTTGCGCCGTTCGTCCATTCAAGGTATTCTCCCGGACTCCACTTGTACCATGCGTCATTTTTGAAATATCCGGCATAGGTCGCCGTGCTGTCATAGCCGGTGACTTCGATCGTGTCGTCGTTTGACTTTATCATCTCATAATCGCCGTCCACGCAGCGCTGATAGAGCGCGTTCAAGCCGCTGCTGATTTCAACCGGCTGTCCGTTCGCATCAAGAAGCTCGCCTTCCTGGCTGTAGGCCGCATCCAGCATCGAGCCGGAGTTGTCCAATACCATGAGCAGGTTGGGCTTGGCCCCGGAGGACAGAAAAGGAGGAATGCCCACTCCTTCGCCGCACACGTCAGCCGCCAATGCGGCAGCAGGCGGCTGAGCCGCCCCGGCCAGGCAGGCAAGAGCCGCACAGATAATCTTTTTTTTCATAACCGCATCTCCCTTCTGTTGAATCCTTGAACTGCGCGCTCAATCTCAATAATTGCAGTTGCCGCTCGAACCAAGCACATGGCCATATTGGACGCAAATGGTTGACTCGCTGCCGTCCCGTCCCCGCTGCTGCACGTTGATGGTGTAGGTCAGCGTGGCGCCGCCGCCGCCCATGCCCTTGCCCAAGCCCTCATAGCCTGCCGCCAGCTGAAGGGCCGCGCCTTTGGTCAGATCCGTGTTGCCGCCGATGTTGATGTTGGCATGGCTGCGTTTGTTAGTCTCGTCCCGGTCGAATTCGCCGGCGCTGTTCACCACGGCGGGAAAGACCATGTTGCGCTCGGTGTCCGTCGGCATGGCCAGCCCGGCTGGAGCGTAATTCCGCCAGAAACCTAAAGAGTTGCCTTCAATGGCCACGTTGTGTTCGGAACGCTCCAGATCAGGATAGCCGCCCATGATCATCATTCCGCCGCCTTCAGTGTCAGCAGCGTTCTGCTTGAAGCCAAGGCAGGCGATGCCCTGCTCCAAGGCTTCCGAAGCCAGCTCTGTGGCCGCGTCAGCAGCATAGAATGTTTCCTTGTGCACACGGTCGTTCATGGCGATCCGCCATTCGATGTCGGTGTTGCGGTTCACCGCGATGCCGAGCATGGTCAGCACCAAGAGGATGAGCAAAGAGGCGACCATCACAAAGCCTTCTTCGCCGCTCCGGCGCTTGCTTTTTATTTTCATAGCCGCCTCTCCTCAATCTTCTCTGGAATTCTGTTTGATGTAATCATAAACTGCGACCTCCTTCTCGCCAATCAGCCGCTCAACTGTGATGATCACACGGATGTGCTTCGGCTTCTGCTCCTCTTTCACGCTGTTCGCCTTGGGAATCGTGTTCATGGAGCAGCCGACAGCGACGTTCCAGTACATTCTGTAGACAGGATGATCTGTGCCGCTGATGACGGGATCGGCAGCAGGGTTGTCATCTGTATCTTTTGTTCTATTGTTCAGCCCGGCACAGCCGTCATTGTTTGTGTCATCCAGTTCATCGTAATCCCGCCCCAGCAGCCTCTCAATGCCGTCCGCCGACCTTGTCGCGCCGGTGGTGATGGTGTTGGCGGCAAGGTTTTTTTTGATCACCGCCGTCTGCATTCCGAAAAGGCCGAGAATGCCGATGGTGAATATCGCCATCGCCATCAGCGTCTCTATCAGGGTGAAACCGCCCTGGCTGTTGCTTTTTTGTGTTTTCATGGCTACAGTCCAACGTTGCGGAGTTCAATGGAGGTGACGAGCAGCCGCCGATGAAAATTGTCATTGGCCGGATTGGGGCTGAAACGGCCAGACCACGTGCTGTCGCCGCTGGCAGGAGAATAAGTGATGTTGTCTGTGTACTTGCGGTCAGGATAGGCGGCGCGGGCCAGAATGGACAGCCCCACCACGCGGATGCCGCCGACGTTGCCGGATGAATCAGTCAAACCGTCGCCTGCAAGGTACTGAAATTCAATGCCGTCAATGCCTTCGGCAATTGTCCGCGTCAAGGGGGTGAGGCTGCCGCTTTGGTGCAGCTCGCGGCGAAGCTCGCCTGCGTCGGTCAGGGAATAAGTGACCCGGTTTGTCACCCATGTTGCGCCTGACCGCTCGCAGTACTGAAAAGAAAAACGGTCTGAAGCAACAGTCAGCAGTTCCTGACTGATCGAACAGGTGTTGTCAAGGGCATAGCCGGCCATTCTGATGTCCCGGCTCATGAAGTCCACCGCTGACCGCAGCCTTTGCTGCATTTCAGTCACCTGCTCCTGAGTGGTGTAGGATCGCTGCTGGATAGTGTACACTCCGTACACTCCTGCGATCACTAAGCTGGAGATGACCATGGAGACCATGATCTCTATCAGCGTGAAGCCGAATTTTGTCATTGTTTTTTTCATATTTTCCTTTTCCTGTCTCCACGCGAAGCGGCTTTTAATGATTTTTGTCCCAAGCGCCGCCGTTGAATCTTCGTATTTTGATCATTCCGTAATCCGTTGTGGTCACAGCATAACAAACTTTTCCGCTGCTGGTGCGCAAATATATGCTGCGGGAGTCGCAAGTGCCGACGTTGGAAAAAGTGACACGTGGCGACTTCGGCAAACCAGACAGAGGTATTTCGTCGCCATTCCAATTTTTCTTTGTGCCGCCGCAGCCGTAGCGAACTTCTCCCTGATCTGACACAGCCCGTCTTGGCTCGTCCGCATTCCAGTCTTTGCTGTCGTCGTTGTCAAAGTAATAATAATCTGCGTCTGCTTCCGCCTGAAATCTGACCCGCACGCTTCTGTTTTCCTTCACCGCCAAGAGCCGCGCCTGCTGCAAATCGGCGTAAAGCGTTCTCGCTGCCGCTTTCAGACGCTTCTCAGGCAGGCTGCGCAGCAAATTCGGCACGGCGATGGCGGATAAAACTCCAATCAGGGCGACAACCACCATCAGCTCTGCCAGCGAGAAGCCTCCCGTTCTGTCCTGCCTCTGCTGGACAGGATCATTTCCATTTCGAGCCGTCAAATCTTTTCACCTTAACTGCGCCAAACATGCCAACACCGACAGCGTAACATACGTTGCTTCCTGATCTGCCAAAATAGATCATGCCTTCAAGAATATTGTTGTTGTCTATCCCGCTGATGACTGCATTGCCGATGGAGGTGAAGACAACGCCGTGCTCAACAGGAGGAGAGCCATCCTCAACAAACTTTATGCTTGAATCCTCCGCCGCATTGTCATTCCAATCCTTATTCACACTGCCGCAGCCGTAGCTGACATTGTAATCACGAAGATCACGTCGGAATTCACCACTTTTCCACCCGGCATCTCCATCTGTCTCAAAATAATAATAACCGCCGTCATCTGCGCTGAACTGCACTGACTGGGAACGGTTTTCTTTCACGGCGGTCAGCCGTGCCCGTTGCAAGTCGGAGTACAATGCTATTGCCGCATTTTTTTGCTTCTTCTCCGGCAAACCGCCCAGCAGGCTCGGCAGGGCGATGGCAGATAAAATCCCGATCAGGGCGATGACCACCATCAGCTCGGCAAAAGAGAAGCCCGCTTCATCCTTTGCGCAGTGTCGTATTCGTCTGGTCATGGTCTCGTGTCGGTTCAGGCTTGCGGTTGAAATGCCCCAGCCTTGTCTATGCAAATTCTGTTCCAGCAAAGAAAAATTTCGGTCCGAAAAAGCCGTAATATTTTGTGATCGCAACATAAAAAATATTCCTCAGCCTCGATTTTCCGCACTGCCGCCGCCCGCTGAAGATAAAAAAACTTTCCATTCTGGCAGCGGCTTGTAAAAATATTTTACACCTCATCCGCCGAACCGTCATCTGATTCTGACAGTTTCAATTTACTGAGCAGCGAGGGGTAGCTGATCTCCAGCAGCTCGGCGGCCCGGCTTTTGTTGCCGCCGACAGCCTCCATCGCCCGCCCGATCAGCCATTGCTCGACAATCTGCCGCCCTTTTTTGATTGAGGAAACGCCGCGCAGCAGCTCCAGCGGATGCCTGCCGCCGCCTTCCGCCAGCATTTCCGGCAGGTTGTCCGGCTGAATCAGTCTGTCATCAGCCAGCAGAACGGCCCGCTCCAGCACGTTCTCCAACTCGCGGACATTGCCCGGCCACGAGTGCGCGAGCAGCCGCTGCAAGGCCGCTAGTGCAATGCCCTCAATTTCAGACCGGTTCATGCTGACAGCGAATTTTTCAACAAAATAATCGGACAGCAGCGGGATGTCGGCGATGCGCTCCCGCAGCGGCGGCAGGTGAATGTTGACCACGTTGAGGCGGTAGAACAAATCCTCGCGAAAGCGGCCCGCCCGCACTTCCTCAGCCAGATTGCGGGCCGTGGCCGCGATGAGCCGCACATCCACCTTGCGGCTGGCCGACGCGCCGACGCGCCGGATTTCCTGCTCCTGCACTGCCCGCAGCAGCTTGACCTGCATGGACAGCGGCAGCTCGCCGATTTCATCCAAGAAGAGCGTGCCGCCGTCCGCCTCCTCGAACAGGCCCTTGCGGTCGCGGTCCGCGCCGGTGAAAGCTCCGCGCACATGGCCGAACAACTCGCTTTCCAAGAGATTTTCCGGGATGCCGCCGCAGTTCACCGCCAGAAAGGGCTTGGCCGCCCTGCCGCTTTGCTCGTGAATGCCGCGAGCGGCCAGCTCCTTGCCTGTGCCGGATTCGCCGGTGATCAGGACGGTGGTGCTGTGTTTAGCGACTTTGGCCGCGAGCCGGAAGACCGCCTGCATCGCCTTGCCGCCGCCGATCATCCCGCCCAGCCCGGCGGCCTGCTCCAGCACGGCCAGTCGCTTTTTCAGGAGGATGTTCTCCCGCCGCAGCCGCTCGCGCTCCTCGGCCTTTTTCAGCACCAGCACGATTTCATCATTTTTGAAAGGCTTGGAAATGAAATCGTAGGCACCCTGCTTCATCGCCTCAATGGCGGTGTCCACAGTGCCGAAAGCGGACATCATAATAATGACAGCGGAATGGCGGACTTCGGCGGCGGCTTGAAGAAAGGCGATGCCGTCCATTTCCGGCATTCGGATGTCGCAGAGAACGAAATCAAACCTGCCGCCGCGCAGCATATCCAGCCCGGCCCGGCCATGCGCGGCGGTCTCCGCAGCATAGCCCTCAGCCCGCAGCAGAGCGGCGAGCATGTGCCGCATGTTTTCTTCGTCATCAATCACCAGCACGCGTTTCAGCTCTTCAGCCATTGCCGCCTCCTTGAACTAAGGGCAGGCAGACCGAAACCGTGCTCCCCTGCCCTGCCCTGCTTTCCATCTTTATCGAGCCGCCCGCCGCCTCGACAATGGAGCGCGAGACCGACAGCCCCAAGCCTGTACCACGCCCCGGCTCTTTGGTGGTGAAAAAAGGATCGAAGACCGCGCCGAGCTGCTCCGCCGCAATGCCGATGCCGTTGTCCTCAATGCGGAGGCGGAGCAGGCCCGGCTCCGGCAGATCGGTGGTCAGCGTGATTGCGCCGTCCGTCCGCCCTGCGCTGCCGATGGCATCTGCGCTGTTGAGCAGGCAGTTGAGCAGCACCTGGCGAAGCTGGTCAGGATCAGCATGAACCCTGTCTTGCGCCGCCTCAGTCTGCACAGTCAGCTTAATCTGCTGGAACGCCTTCTGCACCCGCACCATTTCCGCCGCAACCTCCATCAGCTCGTGCAGCGAAACATCCTCCGGCCTGCCCTTGGAGCTTCTGGCGCAGTCTAATAGCTGACGGACAAGCCGCGTCACCCGCTCCAATTCCTGCGCCGCCCGGCGGATGAAATCCTGATTCTCCCCGCTCTGGCCGCTGCGGGCCAGCAGGCCGAGATAGCCTTGGATCACCGCCAAGGGATTGCCGATCTCATGCGCCAGCCCGGCGGCCAGCCTGCCCGCCGTGGCTAATTTCTCCGCCCGAATCATTTCCTCCTGCCGCTCATGCAGCTGGCGGTTGGCAGCCTCCAGTTCGACCACCGTCGTCCGCAGGATCTGCCGGTCCTGCTCAATCCGCGCCAACATGCTGTTGAGGCTGCTCGCCAGCCGGTTGAACTCGCTGCCGGAATCCTCAGCCGCGAACCAGACCGCCTCGCTGCCGCTGTGCCGCTTGGCCAGCTCCACCAGTCGTTCCGCTGGACGGACAACCAAGCTGTTCAGGCGGAAGAAAAATATCGCGGCCAGAGCCAGCAAATTGACAACTATATATATAAGGACAATTCGCTCCGCCTGCCAGAGGGTATGGAACACGGATTCCAGCGGACGGACAACTGCGGCCGCGCCGATGATCCGCCCGTCCTGCTGCAGCGGCAGCGCGCTGGCGATAAGCGGCGGCCTGCCGCGCAGCAGCTCCGCCGCCAAGGCTGTTGAACGGCTTGCGGCTTGGCCGGTGCGCATGGCCTCGGCTGCGGCTGCCGCCAGCAGCGGCGGCAGACCGGCCCTCTCCTCATCCCGCAGCAGCACGGCGATTTCTCCAGTCTGTGCGCCGGGATAGAATTCTGCAAAAAAAAATGCCTGCGGCCTTGCTTTTTCCGCCGCCATGCGGTATGCAATATGAATCAGTGCGGCTTGATCCAGCGCGGCCTCCCGCTGGAGGGCATCGCGCTGCCAGAGCACGAGCAGCACGAAGTTGATCAGCAGCATGGCGGCCAGCAGCAACGCGGCGACAGTCAGCGTCAGTCTGGTTTTCATCGCAGTTCCAAGATAGCACAGCGGCGGCGAATGCGACAAGGAAAAGCACCGATGCCCTGCCGAGTGACAAAAATTGTCACTCGGTGACAAAAAACGTCACCGCTGAGGGTTGAACAACACAGCAGGCGGCAGACGCAGGATCGCATTAGGACGGTCAACTGCCTGCGCTGCCAAGAAAAACACGCTTGCAGGAACCGAGCGGAAAAACTGGCACGGCTTTTGCTTGGTACAGATCAAATGAGAAAGGCCGGATGACGGCAGCCACGCCCCCGGCAACCAACACACCTGAATGGAGGAACACCATGAAGATCAATAAACTGAGAATGCTGGCCAGCGACAAAGGCTTCACCCTGATCGAGCTGATGATCGTTATCGCCATCATCGGTATTTTGGCAGCAGTTGCAATTCCGAACTTCATCGCCTATCGTGACAAGGCGTTCTGCAGCGGTGCGGAAGCGGATGCAAATGCAGTTGCTGCAAGTCTGGCTGACTACTTTGCGATTCCAACCCATACCACCTTGGGGACTTTGACACCCAGCAACCTTAGTGCCTCTGTAACCTCTGTCAACGGTGTACCTGTATCTAAACTTACAGGGAAGAATACAGGAACATTAAGTGGTGGTGTGTCTGCAATTGTCATCCAAGTTACCGATGGAAGCGGGCGCTGTCCACAGGACTATCGTAAGGCTAACCCCGCAGAGTGGACTACCACTGCTGGACCAGGTACGTACACTAAAACAATGGAGTAAAAATAGCAACGGACATGCCTAAAAAGGGGAAAGCAGTCTTGCTTTCCCCCTCTTTTTTTGTGCGAGGAGCCTTTCTTTGCAACGACAACGATATGTACAAAGATAAAGACTACCTGTATCAGGCAGGAGACAACTATTTTCCTTTTATATTTTTTTTGCTCGCGGTGATTATTTATGTTTCATATTCCAATACATTTAAAGTGGAATGGCAATTAGACGACATTCCAAATATTGTTACTAACAGGAAACTTCAAGTTACCGAATTAACTCTTCAACAACTCAACAGAACGTTGCATGCGCATCCAGTGCCAGGCAATGAAAATAAATTGTATCGCCCTCTTCCCTGCCTGACCTTTGGTCTCAATTGGTATATTGGTCAGGACAATGTGTTCGGCTATCATGTAGTCAATCTTGCTGTTCATATTTGTACTGCTTGGTTTCTTTTTTTGACTATATATCAGCTACTGCATATCTATTATAATACTCAAGTAGAATACCCTCCTCATTTTTTTACGACGGCTGCGCTTCTGAGCACTCTTTTTTGGGCACTTGCTCCTATTCAGACGCAAGCAGTCACTTATATTGTTCAGCGCATGGCTGCTATGGCAACCATGTTCAGCATCATTGGCATCTATGCTTATTTACGGGGCAAGACTGCTGCTCAAGGAAAAAAATATTTCTGGTTTTCTCTCTGTCTGGTGTCTTTCCTTGCTGCGATGGGCAGTAAGGAAAATTCAGCACTGATGCCAGCTTCTATTTTTCTTATTGAAGCTTCTTTTTTTCGTCATCAAATTTCAAAGAAAAACATAGTTCTTTTTTTTATAGTCACAGCTATAGTTATTGTAGGATTTGGCTTCTTTTTCATTCGTCACGGATTGGACGTTTTTTCATTTCATGCCTCAAAGTTGTTCAATTTTTTGGAAGGTTACAATGAACGATTCTTTACACTCAATGAACGCCTGCTAACAGAGCCACGGATCATTGTAATGTATCTTTCTCAAATTTTATTTCCTAATGTTCAACGTCTTTCGATAGATCACGATATTGTTTTATCCACTTCGTTATTTTATCCTTGGACAACTTTGCCTGCTATTTTATCTATTTCCCTGATGGTATTCAGTTCATTATTTTTTTTTAAAAAATATCCTCTATTTTGCTTTCCTGTTCTTTTCTTTTTCCTCAATCACATAGTTGAATCAACTGTTGTACCGTTAGAACTTGTATTTGAACACAGAAATTATCTGCCTTCGCTTTTTTTATTTCTTCCATTTGGTATTCTTGTCGCACATATTATATACAGCTATCCGCTGCAATCAATATTTCGTCGGGTAACAGCCATATCCTGCACTATCCTTTTTGTTGTTATCTTCGGTCATGCCACATACACACGAAATCAGGCATGGAGAACAGTGGAGAGTTTATGGAGTGATGCTTTGCGTAAAGATCCAAACAGTTCCAGAGCAGCTCATTATTTAGGAAGATCATCTATACAATCTGGAAATTACACACAGGCATCGTATTTCTTTAAGCTTGCCTTGAAAAATGCAAAAAAACCAGATAGTCCAAAGACAAGCAAAACATTGGCCTTGAATGGATCTGGAATAGCTGCATCTTTATTGGGTAAAAATAGACAAGCCATACAGTATTATAATGAATGTCTTGCAATAGAGGCAAAAGATGAATCATGTCTTCATAACAGGGCATTAATTTATTTACAGATTAATCAACCAAAAAAATCATTAAATGATGCAATCAAGTTAATTCAATATTATCCGTCCTCTTTTGACTATAAATATTTAGCTGCTTCATCAGCTTATTTGGCAGATGATTATGAAGCAGCTATGACGTGGATGCAAGAAATCGCCTCTCAATCACTCGGCAATTATAAGTATGCCTATTTAATAGGTCTTGTTCTTTTAAAAAATCAAGCATATCAAAATAGCCTGTTTTTTTTAAAGAGAGATCAAGCTCTGTCGCCAAATACACTGAATTATTTATTAGTACTTGCTGGGGCATATTATGGTAATAATCAATTCCCTCTTGGGAGGAAAATTCTGCAAGGAGCAATTGATAAATATCCTCTGTCAGAAATAACAAAAGAATTTAAGAAAATATCTAAAAATATAGACAACAACACAGCTAAGGAATTGAAAAACGCAATTTTCGATTTATCAAAAAAATATTCTTTTGATGTAGAAAAATGAGCAATATTGTTAAAACTGAGCGACGTGATTTTTTATGTACTTTTCTGCTTGTTTCTGTTTTTATATTTCAAATATATTCTAATACATTAAGTTCTTCTTGGCATCTTGATGATAATGATAATATATTACAGAATACATATATTCAGATAAACAGTCTCGACCTCTCATCTTTTGCAAATACTTTGATTTCTGGCGCAGACTGGTCAGCTCCTAAATTCTATAGACCTGTATCCTGTGTCACCTTTGCTTTGAACTGGTATTTTGGTCAGGATGATCCAACTGGTTACCATATAGTAAACATATCAATTCATATCATCATTGCTTTTTTTCTTTATCTTGTTATTCTTCAATTTATGCAGATAGTAGATGCGACACAAGAAAAAAGTCCAAAACATCATTTCGTTGCCTTGCTGGGAGCCACATTATGGGCTGTTGCTCCCATTCAAACCCAAGCAGTCACTTATATTGTCCAGCGCATGACATCCTTGGCAGCGATGTTTACGATTTTTGCCATCTACAGCTATCTGAAGGCACGGACAGAAGAAAAATACATCCGCTGGGGAGTGTTCTGCGTTCTGTTTTTTATTGCCGGAATTGGCAGCAAAGAAAATGCAATTATGCTGCCAGCTTCTCTCCTGCTGTTGGAATTTTCTTTTTTCAGACATCATGTTTCAAAACAGAAAATAGGCTGGATAGTTGTCGCCAGTTCCGCCGCTTTGCTTGCAGGTCTCTTGGCAGCACATTTTCTGCTCGGAAAAAATTTGCTGAATATCTTCGAACTATCCCGCCTGATCGACAGTTATGAAGATCGTTCATTCACTTTGAATGAACGAATTTTAACTGAACCAAGAATTATATTGATGTATCTTTCACAGATATTTTTCCCTCTCGTCTCCCGTCTTTCCTTAGTTCATGATATTCAGCTTTCGACATCTATTTTTGCACCTTGGAACACTTTACCAGCAATCGCAATTATTTTAGCGTTGATTGTCCTGTCGTTTATTTTTCTCAAAAAATATCCTATTTTTTCTTTTCCAATCCTTTTCTTTTTCCTTAATCATGTTGTAGAATCAACAATATTGCCTTTAGAGATAGTTTTCGAGCATAGAAATTATCTTCCTTCGTTTTTTCTCTTCGTTCCTGTTAGTTTTTTAATTGCACAAGCAATATATACACCAAACAGACTTTCCTTTGTTGGACGTTTTGCCATCATAGCAGGAACCGTATGCTTTTTGGTTATTTCTGGTCATGCAACCTATACCAGAAATCTTGCTTGGGCAAATGAAGGGACACTCTGGACAGATGGCATCCAGAAAGCTCCGTCAAGCCCACGAGCTGCCGGTTTTCTGGGGAGATGGCACCAAAAAAACGGCAAAATTAAAGAAGCCTATTTTTATTTTCAAAAATCTTTACAAAATTCGCATCTGGCGCCAACACCGGAACAATCTCAATTAGCAGCTCTTCAGGCTCTTGGGGAGATACATTACACATTAGATCAATATGAACAGTCTCTTCTTTATTTTGATCAATGTCTTGCATTGAAAAAAGATAATATGTACTGTTTGACCAATAGGGCGCAGTCATATATACAGCTTAATTTGCTGCAAAAAGCTTTGAATGATGCGGAAGCTCTTGTGGCGAAATATCCGTCCTATTTATTTGGAAAATATCTTGCCGCCTCAGTAAGTTATCAGTTAGGAGAATTAACAAAATCTCAGCAATATATGCAGGAAATTATAATAAAATCTTTAGATAAACCGAAAGGCTTATATCTAATGGGGCTTATTCTGCTTAAATACAAAAGTTACCAAAATGCTCTTTTCTTTCTCCAAAAAGCTGTCAACCTTTGGCCAAGCAATGTAGAATATTGGATTACACTTAGTGCTGTATATTATTTTGACAACGACTATAAGAGAGCAGAAAAGATTCTTGCCGATATTTTTGATAAACATCCAATATCAACAATCAAAGATTCGATCAACGAGATAGAGAAGCATGATTTTCATCCATTGGTAATTAACTATATCGTTAATATTATTAATTCGCATATAAATATTGTCTTTTCTTCTCTTGAATAAGAATGAGAAGTTTAACTTGAAATGCTAAATGATAAAGGCACATTTGTTCGCCATATTGAGAAGGAAATGGATGCGCTGTTCACTTTTCTGACAAAAGAGGGCGTTGAGGCGACCAGCAACGTTGCAGAACGGATGACACGCTTCGGCGTGCTGTGGCGCAAACGCTCGCAGGACACTGACAGCGATAAGAGAAAACGATGGATTAAACGCATCTTTTTCCTTCGGCAGACATGCCTGTGCTTCGGGAAAACTCCACTTTCGAGGTGCTCACTTAAGCCGTGCGCTGCTATTTCAGAGGACAAACGCCGGATTTAAGCTGGGCCTGAACGGCACTCCGCGATCACTTACTAACGATTTGTTTTTTTTGAGGCTCCCTAATTGACGATCACCTCTGAGAAAGCGCAATTTGATCGCCTGCTGAGGCCCCTAATTGCGATTGCGGCACTCGCGGTCAATCTCTACCAGATCGACCATGAAAGCCTGTTCATGGACGAAATCCACCAGGTCTCCTGCTATCGACTGCCCTTTGCGGAGGTAACGAAGTGCGCCTTGGGAATGGTGCAGCCTCCTCTGGACTACTGGCTCGGCCATTTTGTTTTCAAATTCTCTACCAGTGACTTCGCCGCAAGGCTGCCTGCCGCCCTCTTCGGGGTCGGCAGCGTGCTCCTTTTCATGATGCTGCTCCAGGGAAAGGTTCGCCGGGAGATACTTTACAGCCTGACCCTGCTTTATGCCATTTCCCCGTTCCAGATTTACTTTTCGCAGGAAGCGCGCCCTTACGCAATTGCGATCTTTTTCTGCCTGATGCTGGTGTTCTTCACCGAAAGGTATCTGACACGACGAACGATGGGGGCAATCGGCTTTCTAACCATCCTGTTGGTTGCCTTCCTCTTCCTGTTGAGCAGAACTTTCTCACCGCTGCTCATTGTCATCACCCTTTGCGCGATGCTGGGGTATTTGTCGATGAGGCATTTCCGGCTGGGAGAATTTCCCCAGCTTCGGGAGCGTCTTCTCTTTCTCGGCAGTCTTTTGGTTGCCTTGGTCATATATCTGCCCGTGCATATGCGGCTGACGCAATACGCCAACCGCTATGCCACCGGTGCTGACGACATCGGTCTCAGCCTGTTGCTGGATGGTTTCTCAAAATTCCATCTACACCCCGGCATCAATGCTTATCTGGCCCAGATGGATCCCATCGGTCTGCTTGCAGCACCCTTTTTGATTTTTGCCTTGATAGTCAATTTTCGGGATTTTTTGCAAGGGCGATTTCACCTTTTCAGTATCACTGCGGTTCTGCTGCCAGCAAGCTTGTTTTTACAAATTTTTGTCTATTCAGCAAAGACAGGTTACCAACTCAGACCGCCCTATTTAGTGGGTGTCCAAGCACTGAGCTTGCTGTTATGCGCCTACAGTTTGGAGCGACTCTGGCGCATAGAGTGGCGATCATTGCGCATAGTCCGATCGCTCCTGTCCGCCGGAGTGGTCGTTTTCGCACTTTTCACCCTGTGGGATTTCGAGACCACACCTAAACGGGAAAACTGGCGTGACCTTTTTTTCACCATCGCCGCTCAAGCCAGAAACGATGAGCTGGTGATCTTCGACAGCCTTTCCGGGAGTCATTCTTGGAAGCCTTACATGTACGGTGCCCTGAGATACGATACAGGATCGGCAGTGCTGGCAGATATGCCGAGCCTGCGTGACAGCGTCATCAAGCTGGATACAGTAAGTGCCAGACCTAAACTGGTTCTGTTTTACTACCGGAACATCCGGTTAACCTCGCGCTCCGACATCCCCATCATGCTAAACACCTACGGTTCGCCGGATCTGGGCAAACACCCGCTCGTAAGCGAAGACCTGAAGATTACCCATTTCAACGGCTTTCTCCTCATTGAGCCGAAGTTCGATGACCAAAACCTTTTGGCTAACACCTATCGTTTGTTTTACAGTACAGTGAAACTGTTGCCGCCAAAGGCACCGGTAATTGATATGCTGCTGACTGCAGCGCGTATCGAGGCCCTGTGTCCGCAGCTCACGATCGCCGACTTCAACCCGTTGGAACTTGCTCAAGGTCTTGCTGCGGAACAGGATCAGCCCCATCTGGCCGAAACCTTGAAACTGATAAAGACAGCAGCCCTGACTTCCACCGCCGGTCGGTGCAGGTAAGAGAGGAAGAACCTGAATTCGTATAATAAGTGCATATCCTCTGCAAGCGGCTGATATCCAGAAACATCTTGAAAGAAACAAGACTCAGGTGTATTGCTGAAACCATTTCCAGATGTTATATAAATGCGTGAATTCAAGTTGTAAGTGCGAATTTTGCTGGGTTGAGAAAAGAGTGAGTTGTGGTAACATGATGGCTCAATTCTCACGACCAAGCAAGAGGAGCGCACATGAAAAATTACACACAACTCACCGAATCAGAACGTAACCAAATTACACCATCCGCCATAGCCTTGCAGCTGAGTCGGTGCCCGGCAACCATCTGTAGAGAATTACGCCGCAATCGTGGTCTTCGTGGATATCGTCCCCGGCAGGCGCAGCAGATGGCTGAAACTCGCCGCCGTGAAAAGGCGAAGCCGAAAATCCCTGAAGAGACGTATGATATTGTCAATGATCTCATAAAGAAGGACTGGAGTCCCGAACAAATCAGCGGCTGGCTGGCTGCTGAGAAGAATATGCGGATCAGCCATGAGCGCATTGCACCAGCACATCGCCCGCGACAGGAAGCGGGGAGGAAGCTTGCGTCTTCACTTACGCCGCCGAAAGAAAAAAACGTTATGGAAGCGCTGACCAGCGGGGTCAGATCAGGAGTCGTGTGTCGACAGACAAACGACCTGATATTGTTGAAGAACGATCCAGAATTGGTGACTGGGAGGCCGACACAGCAATCGGCCGGCGCGGCGGGGCTGTCCTTGTCACGCTGGTTGAGCGCAAGTCCCGTTTCAGCGTCATCGCCCTTGCGCCGGACAAACGGGCCTCCAGTGTCACACAGGCTCCTGCCGGAGCGCTGCTCCCATGCTCAGGAACAAGTTCAAACCATAACTTGCGACAATGGCAAGGAATTTGCTTTTCATCAAGAGTTCTCCGCCGCTTTTCAGGCTGAATGCTTCTTCGCTCACCCTTGCTCAGGCTTGGGAACGGGGACTTAACGAGAATACGAATGGGCTGCATACGCCAATATCTCCCGAAAGGAACTGATTTCGATATGTTGAGCCGGCAGGACATCAACTTGATCATGGATCACCTCAACAACAGGCCACGAAAAGCTCTTGCCTTCAATACACCAAAAAAGCTATTCTTGGAAGCCTGCCAAAAAGTTGCACTTGGAACTTGAATCCACCGTTTAAACTATGAGACAGCACTGCCACGCTATGATTCATGTCGTTATTGGTACCAAAGCACAACTTATTAAAATGGCACCTTTGCTGGCGTATTTTAAGCGACATGGCATGCCCTATCATTATATTTCCACTGGTCAGCATAAGGCAACCATTGATGAAATTCTCGCCAATTTTGATTTACGTGCACCGGATACTCTGCTATACAACGGTCCAGACATTACCTCAATCAAGCAAATGGCGGTTTGGGGTGCGAAGCTGCTGTGGCGGACATTTTGGCACAGCCGGGAGGTTTTTCCCGGTGATAGAACAAAAAGCATTGTATTGGTGCATGGGGATACATTTTCCACTCTGCTTGGAGCGTTGATGGGTAAGTTTGCCGGACTCAAGGTCGGTCATGTCGAGTCTGGCCTGCGTTCTTTCAACTGGTTTCATCCTTTTCCTGAAGAAATTACGCGCCTGTTGACTTTTAAACTCAGTGATTATTTTTTTTGTCCAGGTGAATGGGCAGTAAATAATTTAGTCAAAGAAAAAGGGCATAAAATCAATACTATTAATAATACGTTATACGAATCTTTGCAGGCCGCGCTGTCTGTAATTGAGCGTATCACTGATGTGGAAATTCCTCTGCATACCTATGCTGTCGTCACACTTCATCGTTACGAAAATGTATATAAAGTTGAAGCATTGTCTCGCATAGTGAATTTAATAGAACAGATTGCGACAAGCTGCCCGCTGCTGTTTATTCTTCATAAGCCGACGGAAATCAACCTGAAAAAATTTGGTTTTTACCAACGGCTGGTGGATAATTCACGGATTGAATTGCGCCCCCGTTATGATTATTTTCGCTTTATCAAGCTGCTGCACGGCGCGCATTTTGTGGTCAGCGACGGCGGCAGCAATCAGGAAGAGTGTTACTATCTCGGCAAGCCGGTGATTCTGTTGCGCCAATCCACAGAACGCAAGGAGGGGATAGGCAAAAATTGCGTACTGAGTTGCTATGACCCGCAAGTGATTGATGAATTTTTAAATCATGTCGATGATTATCGCTATACGTTCAAACCTCAGACGGAATCGCCATGTCAAATAATTGCCGGGCAATGTCTTCAGTTTGCTACGAAGATTAATGATGATAAGGTATAATACAGACAATAAACGAAATAAATTGAATTTAATTATGAATATTCATTTTGTCGCTCAATGCCGACCATCTGCCATTGGGCTTTTTTAATTTTGTTTTGAGTTAAGTGGCGGCTGGTGTTGGTTATTTCAGGGTAAATAACATTAAGGGAATTCAAATGTTATCTAAAGAACAGTTAAAGGAATTGCACGGAAAGAAATATGTCGAATCATTTACAAATAAACAATCTAAATTTAGAATAGAACGTCTTATCAATTCAGTGCCATTGTCTTCAAACTTTAAAGTCGCTGATTTTGGGTGTGGCAATGGAATTCTTTTCCATTTTCTTTCAAATAAAGTTGATAGCTATACAGGTATTGATTTTTCTGAAGAATTTATTGATGCGGCAAAAAGAAAACAATATAGCTCAACTTCAAATGTAGAGTTTGTATGTGCAGATATTTCTGAATTTTGCTCAAAAAATAAAGAAGTTTATGACTTAGCATTTGCTATGGATTTTTCAGAGCATGTGTATGATGAAGAGTGGGTTGATATTTTAATAGCAATACACTCTTCTTTAAAAGATGGAGGAAAGCTGTATATTCATACACCTAACGCAGAATTTTTTCTTGAAATAATGAAGAAACATAATTTTTTTCTTAAACAATTTCCTGAACATGTGGCTGTTAGAGATATTGACAATAATTGTAATTTATTGAAAAAGGCCGGGTTTGAAATTAAAAAAATCGATTTAATCTCCCATTACAATATTCTGAAGTTTCTTCACCTCATGTCTTTTATTCCAGCTATAGGAAAATACTTTAAGGCCAGAATATTCATTGAGGCCATTAAAGAATCACGATACTAACAATGATAGTTTGGCAAAAAAATACAAATATCTATCTACACTCTGCATTTGTCCCAGAATGATGGAATCATCCCAAGTCCTTAGTTATTGCTATAGTATTATTGTTGATTACAACGCAATGTTGATGAAATCAAAGCTAAAATATCTATGTTATATCGCCTTGTCAGTATTTTTAATAGCATGGATTATGTATTCTTTTAAAGAAGGAAAAGAACTGGTTAAAACAACAAAAAATATAAGTTGTCTATATTTTATCCCCCAATTTATTTGTATATTTCTTACAAATGTCCTTAATAGCTATTTAAACATGTCCTTAATTCAACACTTTGGCTTGAAACTTTTTTGGAAAGAATGGCTTCCTCTTGGATTTGTCAACTCTCTTGCTAATCTCATCTTTCCGGCTACAACTGGCACAATGATAAAAGCGGTTTACTTGAAAAAAAAATACAATTTTGCAATAACAAAAAATTTTTCTTTACTCTTGTTTGCAACTTTTATCACTTACCTTAATCTGTTTTTCTTAACAGGTATTTCTTTATTTTTTATGAAAAAAATATACAATGATAATGTAATTAACATCAATAATTTGATACCAAATTCACCAATACCTTTTTTTGATCTGCTTACAACAGGCATGTTTGCTATGACTACTATAGGATTGATAATATTGCTAATATTAAAACTTATCAGGCATAATGGATATTCATGCCAAAAACATACAAGAACACGGGACATAAATTTTGCGCTGTTGTTGCTTCAAGGTTCTATGGAGTTAAGTTCAAGTAAAACTATTGCTGTAAAAATATTTATATGCACTTCGTTAAGCTACTTCATCAGACTTGGAATGCTTCATTGGGGATTTCTTGCAGTTGATGCTCATTTAAATATTTCTCAACTTATTTTCATTAACTTATTTTTTTCTCTACAGAGTTTCGTTAATTTTCTACCGGGAAACATAGGAATTCAGGAGGTTGTCATTACTATATCTTCCGGTGTGATTGGAGGGGATTTTTCAGACGGATTGATCGTAGCTGCTATTATCAGATTGGCATCATTGATTGAAATTTTTTTATTTGGTTTTTTATCGTATAAGATACTGAATGTCAGTGCATTTCTTAATCAAAAAACGGCTGGATTATCGAACAACAATTGACATTTTTGTAGTAAAAAATATTTTCTGCTAATTATGCATAACACAAAATACCCCACCATCGTCCTCCGCTACTGGCTCGCCGCCTTCCTTTTCGCAACAGCCGGTCTCCTGATCGCCCTCTACTCAGCTCACAGCCACTATCAAAACTACACTGATCCGCTCTACAGCAGCTTCTGCGCGATCAGCAAATCAATCAACTGCGATACGGTCGCCCAGAGTCCTTGGTCGATCATGTTCAGCATGCCGGTTGCTTGGTGGGGCGTTCTCTTTTACCTCTTTTTTCTACTGATCCTGCTGACAGAAAACCGGTACGACCTTGCCGCATGGCGCGGCTGGCTGCTGGTCATGTCCATTTCCTCAGCAGTAACGCTGGGGCTGGCAGTCATTGCAGTTTGGAAAATCAAATCCCTCTGCTTGGTCTGCCTTGCCACATACATAGTCACCTTTGGCCTAACCTATATCTGCTGGCTTGGTCAACGGCGGTGCAAAGAAGCCTTTGCCAAAGGTGCGGCCAATGTCACTGCTGCATTCAATCTGAAAACCGCGCTGCGCAATTACAGTGTTGCCGCAGGTGTGTTCTGCGTCAGTCTGCTCCTGCTCTATGGTCTCATGCCCCGCTACTGGCTCCTTTCCGCTGCTGAGGTCAGTGCCGATGTCAGCAATCTGCCCCATGGTCTGACCGAGGACGGCCATCCGTGGGTCGGCGCGGAAAAACCGCTGCTGACCATCACCCAGTTTTCGGATTACCAGTGCTTCCAATGCAGCAAGATGTATTTTCTCCTGCGGAATTTTCTCGCAGCGCACCCTGACAGCCTCCGCCTTGTTCATCGGCATTATCCCTTGGATCATAAGGTGAATCCCGTCGTTGTGCCGGAACCGTTTCATGAAGGCTCAGGCAAACTGGCCAAGGTTGCCATCTTGGCGGCAATGCGCGATAAATTCTGGAAGACCAATGATCTGCTCTATGCGATGATCCGCAGCAATGGCGACAAAATCAAAACAATTCCTCTCAAGGAAATTGCCGACAAAACTGGTCTGAACATCAACGAACTGGTCGCCGCTCTCACCCATCCTGCCATCAGCGCACAACTGAGCCGGGATATTCGGGAAGGCATGAAGCTCAAGATAACCGGCACACCGGCCTTTCTGATTGACGGCCAAGTCTATCAAGGTCAGATTCCGCCGCAGATTTTAAAAAAGATCAACAAGCTGCCGTAAAAATGAAACGACAGCATTTTCTACAGGCAGCACTTGCGCTTGTTGTTCTCTGCATTGCCGTGCTTGCCTGCACCCCGCCTTTCAGCCGCGATGCCCTGATTCACCACCTACAAGTCCCCAAGCTCTATCTCCAGCACGGCGGCATGCATGAGCTGCCAGAGCTGTTTTTTGCCTATTACCCCATGAATCTGGGCCTGCTTTACATGGCGGCCTTATGGCTGGGCAGCGACATCCTGCCAAAATACATCCATTTTTCTTTTGCCCTTGCCACAGCCCTGCTGCTGCACTGGCATTTGCGCAGAAGGCTGTCAAGCAGTCATGCTTGGCTGGGCGCGGTCTTTTTTCTCAGCATTCCGGTCATCGTCAAGTTGTCAATCACCGTCTATGTTGATCTGGGCTTGGTTTTCTTCAGCACCGCCGCCCTGCTCCTCCTCTTCCGCTGGCTGGAGACAAAACGGCTCCGTGATCTGCTGCTGGCAGGGTTCTGCTGCGGCTTGGGCATCGGCACCAAATACAACGGCCTGCTGGTGCTGTTTCTTCTCACCTTCATGGTGCCGCTGCTGTTCATCAGAGCACAGAAACAGCAACAAAGGACTGCTTTTCCGGCAGTGAAGGCGGCGGCGATTTTCTGCTTTGCCGCACTCTTTGCCGCTTCCCCTTGGCTGATCAGAAATGCTGTCTGGACCGGCAATCCGTTCTATCCCTTGTATAACAGCTTTTTCAGCAGCTTCAGCACAGGACAGCAAGCTGACACTGATTCGGATAATGAGGAGGCAAAACAGGACAGCACTGTCCGAGGTGTTTTTGCCAGACGTTATCTTTTATATCGGGAAAATATCTGGCAACTTCTTCTCCTGCCGGTGCGGATTTTCTTTCACGAGGCGCAGGACGACGACCCCCGCTATTTCGATGGCCGCCTGAATCCCTTCCTGCTTCTGCTGCCGCTGACTGCGCTGCTTCTCCTGAAAAAAGCAGACCGCCAAGCGCGTCTGGAGCAGGCCGCAATGACCGCCTTCTGCCTGCTCTATTTCCTCTACGCCTTCAACACCGGAGTGCTGCGCATCCGCTATCTGGTGCCGATGGTGCCGTTTTTAGTGATCCTGTCCATGCACGGCCTGCACCGGCTGGAAGTGCTGGCCGGAACAGGCCGCCTTGCCGCAGCTGTCTGGCTGCTGCCTGTCATTTTGATGCTGACGTGGAACGGCCTCTACATCCGCCAGCAATTTGCAAAAGTTGATCCCTTCAGCTATCTCAGCGGACGCTTGAGCAGAGATGAATATTTAGCCAAGCAGATTCCAGAATATCCGCTTCTTCAGCACATCAACAGCAAGCTGCCGAAATCGGTAAAAATATTCTGCATCTTCATGGGACGAAGGGGATATTACATAGACAGGCCGCATTCCTTTGAGGAACCTGGCAAGGCGGACGGCCTGATGGCGTGGCTGAAGCAGCCGGGAATGACGGCGGAGCAGATAGGGCAGCGGCTGAAGGAAAAAGGTTTCAGCCATCTGCTGATCAGGCGGGATTTGCTTTACAACCAGCTGCGGCAGGAAGAAATAAGCACCCAGCAGCTTTGGGTGAATATAGAACAGCGACATCTTCTGCCGCTGGCCTCGCATCTCTATTACACCTTGTATCAGACCTCATTCTGAGGCGGCAATCTTTCCTTCTCGCCAAAGCGTTTTTCCGTGCCGTTGAGCAGCCGACGGATGTTCTGCTGGTGCTTAATCCAGATCATCAGAGCAACAAAGGCGGCCAGCCAGAATTTCCATAATGGCTCATCGAAAAAATAAAGGCTGGTCGGCATGGCTGCTGCGCCGAGCAGCGAGCCGAGAGAGACAAAGCCGGTTGGGGCAGTCACGGCGATGAAAATCGCTACACTGACTAACAGAGCTTTGGGGGCGAGATAAAGAAAAATGCCCAGCGCGGTGGCCACACCTTTGCCGCCCTTGAAGCGGAGAAAAACCGGGAACATGTGGCCAGTCACCGCCGCCGCGCCGCAAAGGGCGGTGACGGTGTCGCGGCTGGAATCATCGCCGCCGAGCAGCAGCCCGGCAGCCAGCATGGGCAGAAAGCCTTTTGCCGCATCGAAAAACAAGGTGAGCAGGCCGATTTTCTTGCCCACCAAGCGGGAGACATTGGTTGCGCCAATGTTGCCGCTGCCGTGCTGGCGGATGTCAATGCCGCTGCGCCGCGACAGCAGCAGGCCGAAGGGAATCGAGCCGATCAGGTACGCCGCCGCAGGCAGCAGAAGATGCAAACTGTTCATGACCGGCTGGATTTTGGCTACCCAAGGTGTTCCAGCAAAATGTTCAGCATCCGCCGCACCGGCTCCGCCGCGCCCCAGAGGAGCTGGTCGCCGACGGTGAACGCGCTCAGATACTGAGGGCCGAGATTCATTTTCCGCAGCCGCCCCACTGGCACGGTCAATGTGCCGGAAACGCTTGCCGGACTCAGCTCGCGCAGGGTGTCCTCTTTGGTGTTCGGCACCAAGCGCACCCAGGCGTTGTGGCTGGCAATCGCCGCCTCAATCTCGGCCAGCGGGATGTCCTGATTCAGTTTCACCGTCACCGCCTGACTGTGGCAGCGCATCGCTCCGACCCGCACGCAGCAGCCGTCCACCGGAATCTGACAGCTCTCGTCCCGGCCCAAAATTTTGTTGGTCTCGGTGATGCCCTTCCATTCCTCGCGGGTCTGGCCGTTGTCCATGGCCCGGTCTATCCACGGAATCAGACTGGCTGCCAGCGGCGCGCCGAAATACTGGGTGAGGAAGCGCGGGCTGCGGATGGTCTCGGTCACATTGCGGTCGATGGCGAGGATGTTAGCCTTGTCATCAAGCAGATTCTGGCAGTTCTCGCCGATCAGCCGCATTTGGTTGACCAATTCCAGCATGTTCTTCGCCCCGGCACCGGAAGCGGCCTGATAGGTCTGCGTGCTCAGCCACTCCACCCAGCCTTTCTCAAACAGACCGCCAAGAGCCATCAGCATCAGCGAAACCGTGCAGTTGCCGCCAATATAGTTCTTGATCCCGTCCGCCAAGCCCTTGTCGATGACCGTCCGGTTCACCGGGTCAAGAACGATGATCGCGTCCTTCTCCAAGCGCAGGGCAGAAGCTGCGTCAATCCAGTAGCCCTGCCAGCCGGCCTCGCGCAGTTTGGGATACACTTCTTTGGTGTAATCGCCGCCTTGGCAGGAGAGGATGATGTCCAAATCCTTGAGCAGCTCAATGTTGAAGGCATCCAGCAGCTCGTATGTTGTGCCGCTGATTTCCGGCCCGGCCTGCCCGGCCTGCGAGGTGGAGAAAAAAAGCGGCTCGAAATTCTGGAAATCGTTTTCCTCGCGCATCCGCTCCATAAGCACAGAGCCGACCATGCCCCGCCAACCGATGATGCCTGTTTTTTTCATGATCTGTTCCTGAATAAATTTGTGCAGAGTGTTTTTCCTGACGGGCTGGCTCAGATGATCCGCAGATAATGAATCAGCTCTTTGGCGATGACCGGAGCCACCGAATACACTTCCAGTATATCATCTGTTTTTGTGCCGGGATAGGTGTCCGCGCCGATAATCCGGCGGATGCCCCGCTCTTGGAATTTGGCGCGGGCGTTGCCGGAGAGCACCAGATGCGTGGCCATGCAAAGCACATCGGTCGCGCCCGCTTCGTAGCAGCGGTCGGCGGTCTGGAGCATGGAGCCGCCGGTGCGGATCATGTCGTCGCAGATGATCGCGGTCTTGCCTTTGACCGCGCTGGAGAGCTGGCCGATGATGGTTTTGTCCACATCGTAGCGATCTTTGTTCGCCGCCGTGTGCGGGCAGCTGAGGATGCCCGCCACCCGCGCCACCCGCTTGCTGAAGCCGTAATCCGGTGAAACAAGGACATAGTCGCCCAAGTCCATATCCCGGATTTTCTTCGCCGCCAGCTCCTCAGTCCAGATGTGCCGAGTTTTGATCTCGCCGGAATGCGCATGCAGCACCGCTTCGGAGTGCAGATCAACAAAGGCCACATATTTCGGGCGGCTGCGGAATATCTGCCGAGTGCGGGTCACGCCTTTGGGGATTTCTCCGGACTCCGGTTTGGCCCGCTCCATGGTCGAATAGCCGAGATACGGAATGACCACGTTGACGCTGCGGACGTTCCAGTACAGGCCACCCGCGATCAAATCCAGCAGCTCCTGAAGCGCGCTGTCCGTGTGCGTGGCCGAGATGATGACCATGTCCACCCCGGAGACATCGCGGGGAAAAGCGTGGTAAATCTCGCCGTCCGAAAACTGCTTGCGCACCATCGGCGTCCATTCAATTTGGAGTTCCGATGCGACTTTGTCGGCCAGCGGAATGGTGTCCTGCGTGGCAAGCAGAAGGATGTTTTCTCGTCTGATCATTGCTTACAACGCCGCTGCGATGGCCTCGCCCATTTCCTTAGTGCCGACTACCTTGCAGCCCGGCGTGGCGATGTCGGCGGTCATGATGCCCTGCTCCAGCACCTTGGCCACTGCGTTTTCCACCGCATCCGCCGCCGCAGGCTGTCCGAGGCTGTAGCGCAGCATCATCGCTGCGGAAAGAATCTGGGCAATCGGGTTAGCGATGCCTTTGCCCGCGATGTCCGGGGCCGAGCCGCCCGCCGGTTCAAACAGGCCAAAGCTGCTGCTGTTCAGGCTCGCCGAGGCCAGCATTCCGATGGAGCCGGTGAGCATCGCAGCTTCGTCGGAGATGATGTCGCCGAACATGTTGCCGCAGAGCATGACATCAAACTGCTGCGGCCATTTCACCAGCTGCATCGCCGCGTTGTCCACGTAAATATGGCGCAGCTCCACGTCCGGGTATTCAGCGGCGATCTGCGTCACCACCTCGCGCCAAAGCACCATTGTGGTCAGTACATTGGCCTTGTCCACCGAAGCCACCATTTTGCGGCGGCCCCGCGCAGCCTCAAAGGCCATGCGGGTGATGCGCTCGATCTCAGAACGCTTGTAGAGCATGGTGTCATAGGCGAATTCGTCTGGCCCGCTGCCTTCGCGGCCCTTGGGCTGGCCAAAATAAATGTCTGAAGTCAGCTCGCGCACCACCAGCACATCAAAGCCTTCGCCCGCGATGTCGGCGCGGAGCGGGCAGGCGGCGGCCAGCGCCTTGAAGACCTTGGCTGGGCGCAGATTGCAGAAAAGATCAAAATGCTTGCGCAGCGGCAGGAGAGCGGCCCGCTCCGGCTGCTCGGCGGGCGGCAGCTTCTCCCATTTCGGGCCGCCGACTGAGCCGAAAAGAATCGCGTCGCTGAACTCGCAGAGTCGCAGCGTGGACGGCGGCAGGGCCTGGCCGTGATTGTCAATGGCGATGCCGCCCACGTCGGCAGCCTCGCAATGCAGCTCGAAGCCGAATTTCTCCTGGGCCGCGTCCAAGACCCGCAGGGCCTCCGCCATCACTTCCGGGCCGATGCCGTCGCCGGCCAGCACTGCTATTTTTTTCTTCATCAATTTCGCCGTCCTTGTTCAGTCAGAATTCGCTGGAAAAAATTTGCACGGAAGATTACCAGAAAAAGAGCGGTTTGCCAAGGCTGTCAAGGCTGTTTCCGCACAGCGGCCAGCAGGCGCGGATCAAGCAGAGCGACGCGCAGTTCCGGCATGGTCTTGCTGCCGACGTTTTTGTTCAGCGGCGGCAGCAAAGCCAGCGGATCGAAAAAATGCTTTTTCACAATCTCGCGGGCAAGCAAATTGAATTTGCGCGCAAACCTCGCTTTGACGAATCCGCCAAGATGCTGTGTCGCGCAAGTTTTCGTGATTCCGGCAGTGCGGACGAGGCTGATGATTTTGGATGATGTGGCAGAAAAAATGCTGGCGGCGGTCAGAGGCAAAACGCTCTGACCGCCAGAAAAGAAATGAAGCTGGAGATCAGCGGCCGCAGCCGCCAGTGCTGCACGAGCCGGAACTGCATCCGCCCCCGCCGCCTGCTGGTTTGGCTGAGGTGACAGCAAAGCCGGAACGATAGCCTGCGTCCATGTAATCAACCTTCACGGCGCCGCAGGTGAGAAGCAGTCCCTCCTCGATTAAAAACTGCACGCCGCCTTCTTCAAATGTTTTGTCGTTGTCCTTTGGCTCATCCAGAGCCAATCCCAGTGATGGGCCAGCTCAGCCGCCCTGCATCAGCGTGATGCGGACAGGGGAGTCAATGTTGTTCTGCGCGAGATAGGCTTTCAGATTCTCCGCCGCAGAATGTGTCACTTCCAGCATGATGGACCTCCTGTGGTTTGTCAGCAAATTCCGCCCGCCGTGCCGGAGGACGGAACAAATCAAATTCAGGCCGCATTCCGCGCAGAGAAATATCCCCCTGTCCAAGGAGGAGGAGCAGGGGGATCGGTCAAAGGAGGATTTGTGGCTTCTTTCATACTACGGCCTGCGGGCGGACAAGTCAATGGCCTCCTGCCTTTTTTAAATGAGATTTATTCTCAGCTAAAGCCCGCAGCGGGCCGCCCTGCCTGAAAAAACTTGCAAAACCGCTTCGCTGCCCGTACTATTCCAGCAAAGGGCAGCAACTCTTCAACAGCAAAGACCACAGGACAAACCATGCGCAAAATAGTGATCTCCACCGGCGGCGGCGACGCGCCCGGCCTGAATGCGGTCATTTTCGCGGTTGTGAAATCAGCCTCGCGGCTCGGCTGGGAGGTCTACGGCAGCAAGCACGGCTATAAAGGGTTTCTTGACCCGGACGAGCTGGTGCGCCTGACCGCGAAAGACGTTGAGGGCATCACGCCGATCGGCGGCACCATCCTTGGCACCACCAACAAAGGCAATCCCTTTAAAATGCCCGTGCAGAATCTGATCGGCGAGACGCAGTTTGTCGATGTCTCTGAACGCGCGCTGGCTTGTTTCAAGCGGATGGGCTTTCATTGCCACATCGCTGTGGGCGGCGACGGCAGTTTGGAAATCGCCCACCGTTTCGCCCTGATGGGAATGCCGGTGGTCGGCGTGCCGAAGACGATTGACAATGATCTGGAGGCCACAGACCGCACTTTCGGCTTTGACACCGCTGTGGCCACCGCCACTGAGGCGCTCGACAAGCTGCATTCCACCGCCAAGTCCCACGACCGGGTGCTGGTGGTCGAGGTCATGGGCCGCGAGTCCGGCTGGATCGCCCTGTACTCCGGCATTTCCGGCGGCGCGGACGTGGTGCTGCTGCCGGAGCTTCCTTTTGACATGGAGGCGGTCTGCGCGAAAATCACTGAGAATGAACTGCACGGCAAACGCTACTCCATTGTCGTTGTCGCGGAAGGCGCCAAGGCCGAGGGCGGCAAGGTGCTTGACCGGGGCGCAGGCGAAGCCGGGCGGGCCGAGGTCGTGCTGGGCGGCATCGGCGAATGGGTGGCTGAGGAAATCCGGCAGCGGATCGGCAAGGACACCCGCTCTTTGGTGCTGGGTCACTTGCAGCGCGGCGGCTCGCCCACCACCTTTGACCGCCTCTTGGCCCTGCGTTTCGGGGCGGCGGCGGTGCGCATGGCCGAGGCAGGCCAGTTTGACCACATGGTGGCCTGGACTCCGCCGACCATGTCCGCTGTGCCGCTGGAGGAGGCCATCCGCTGCCGCAAGCATGTTGACCTGAACAGCGACAAGGTGCTGACCGCCCGCTCCATCGGCATCTGCCTCGGCGACCGGGAATAGCCATGCGCACGGCGGCAGTTCTGCGCGACATCTATCACCGCCTGCTGGCGCATTTCGGCCCGCAGCATTGGTGGCCCGGCGGCAGCCCCTTTGAAATCATGACCGGGGCCATCCTCACGCAGAATACAAATTGGAGCAACGTTGCAAAGGCGATTGCCAACCTTAAGGCAGCAGGGCTGCTCGCTCCGGCGCAGCTTGCCGCTTTGTCAGCGGGAGAGCTGGCTGAGATAATCCGGCCAGCCGGGTATCACAATCTGAAAGCCGCCCGGCTGAAAAATCTGCTTGCCCTGATTGCGGAACAGGGCGGCGTGGAGACCCTGCTGGCGCAGCCGACCGCGATGCTGCGCGAGCTGCTGCTGGGGGTGAAGGGCATCGGCCCGGAGACAGCGGACTCCATCGTTCTCTACGCCGCAGGCCGACCGGTCTTTGTTGTTGATGCCTATACGCACCGCATCCTCTTCCGGCACGGCCTGATCAGCGAAGACTGCGACTATTTCCAGATGCAGGAGCTGTTCATGGACCATCTGGAAGAGGATGCGGCCCTTTTCAATGAGTACCATGCCCTCATCGTCCGCGTCGGCAAGGAGTTTTGCAAAAAATCCAAGCCGAGATGCGAAGGCTGCCCGTTATCCGCCGCAGGAGAGGAAGATTTTTTGTCCCAACAAGCATGGCATCTGCAAGATGATCTGATTTGAGTGGAACGCAGCAAAATATCGCTTCTTTGCCTGATCAGCGGCAAAACTCCCGCACGCCGTGAAAGCTGCGGCGGTGGATGGGGGAAGGGCCGTGCTCGGCAATGGCGGCGCGGTGGGCTTTGGTGGGATAGCCTTTGTGCTGGAGGAAATTGTACTGCGGATAGTGCTCGTGACAGTCAGCCATCAGGTGGTCGCGGATGACTTTGGCGACAATGGAGGCGGCGGCGATGGACGCGCTTTTGGATTCGCCTTTGACCAAGGCTAACTGGGGCAGATTGACCGGCACTTTGAACAGGCCATCAACCAAGAGATAATCAGGATGTTTTCCCGCGCTGTCGGCGCAATTCTCGACTGCCCGGCGCATGGCCAGCAGCGAGGCGCGGTGGATATTGAGCTGGTCAATCTCTTCCGCCGAAGCAAGGCCGATGCCAATCAGAGCGGTTGAACGGCGCAGATCGCTGTAGAGCCGCTCGCGGCGGAGCGGAGTCAACTTTTTGGAATCTTTCCAGCGGGAATAGTCGCTGTCAGGGGGAAGGATGACGCAGGCCGCCGTTACTGGCCCAGCCAGCGGACCTCGTCCGGCTTCGTCCACTCCGGCGACATGGAGCAGACCATGCTTATGCAGGCGGCGTTCATGAAAAAAGGTGTTCCCGCCGGGCTGCGGCGGGAACAGGAAGGCATCGTCCAACAGGCATCAGGCCCCAGCCTGCTTGTTGTTCCGCTGCCGCTCGCTGATGCGGGCTGCCTTGCCGCGCAGGTCGCGCAGGTAGTAGAGCCGTGAGCGGCGCACCTTGCCGTGCGAAACCACTTCAATTTTGTCAATCCGGGGAGAATGTGTGGCAAAGGTCTTCTCCACGCCCACGCCGTGGGAAATCTTCCGCACGGTGAAGCTGGCATTCATCATGCCGCGCTTCCGCTTGAGCACCACGCCCTGAAATATCTGCACCCGCTCCTTGTTGCCCTCGATGATGCGGATATGCACTTTGACATTGTCGCCGGGACGGAAGTCCGGGTGGTCGAAGCGCATGGATTCTTGGTCAATTCTGTCAATGATGTTCATGTTCGTCCTCTTGCGCGGGCCTGCCGCTTGATGGTTCGTAGTTGTCGCAATGCTGACCAGCCTCTTCCCGGCGGCCCAGCAGTCTGTCGAGCACGATGGATGCGGCGGACCGCACCGAAAGATGATTGTACGCCCCCGGCCCGGAGATGGGCGGCAGCATCGCGTCCGCCAGCTCCAAGGCTTCCGGGGCCAGCCCCCACGCTGTGCCAAAAAGCAGCAGCACGGGCAACTTTTCACCGATGATTTCTTGGCGCAAAGCGGCGAAGCTGACGCGCTTCTTATCGGCAGATGCTGCGCTGGTGGCCACCACTTTGGGCCTGCGGCCATGCTGCCGGGTCATCTCGTCAATGACCTCCGTCAAGCTGGCGCGTATTTTGATCAAGGACAAAGCTGCGGCTCGGTCGCTGTCCGCCACGCCGCCGTAGCCCTCAGTCCAGTGGCCGACGATCCCGGCGGCCAGCTCCTGCTGGAGCGGATAGGGCGTGACCACCCAGTACGCGCTCACACCGAAGGTCTTGCTTGCTCTGGCGATGTCGTGCAGATCGAGATTGGTCACTGCCGAGCCGATGATCTCGCCGTGCCGGTTGACCACCGGATGGTGGATCAGAGCCACATCGAGATGAAATTCAGCATCCATGTCCGGCTCGTGCCTGCTGCACCTGTGCATAAAGTCCGGCCCTTTTCAGCTGTTTTTGCTCGGCGGATGAAAACTGCGCCTCAGCCAGCAGCTCAGGCCGCCGCACCAAGGTCAACCGCACCGATTCCAAAAAACGGTGCTCCTCAATTTTAGCGTGATCGCCGCTCATCAGCACTTCTGGCACTTCCAGTCCGGCGAATTCACGCGGTCTTGTATATTGCCCGTGCTTGAGCAGATTGCGACTGAAGCTGTCTTTAGCCGCCGAATCCGCGCAGCCAAGCACTCCTGGCAGCAATCTGGTCACGGAATCCACCACCACCAAAGCGGCCAGTTCGCCACCGGTAAGAATGTAGTCGCCGATGGACAGCTCCTCGTCAACGTGCAAGCGGCAGAACCGCTCATCCACACCCTCGTAACGCCCGCAGACCAGCACGATTTTTTCCAGTCCGGCCAGCCGCTCAGCAGTACGCTGATTGTACACTGCGCCGCGCGGCGAGAGCAGTATCACTCGTCCCGGCGCATCACCCTGCACGTCATGCAGACAGGCGGCCAACGGCTCCGGCTTCATCACCATGCCCTCGCCGCCGCCGAATGGGCGGTCGTCGGTCATGGCGTGCTTGTCCTCGGCCCAGTCGCGGATGTTGTGCAAATGGACCTGAATCTGCCCGGCAGCCAAGGCGCGCCGGATGATGCCCTCTTGCAGCGGCGAGGCGAGCAGCTCCGGGAAAATGCTCAGTATGTCAAAACGCACGTCAGGCGTTGATCTCCAAGAGACCGGACGGCAACGCCATGATCAAGGCATCTTCATCCACACGGACGACGAATTCCGGTACTAACGGAATCAGATGCTCCTGACCATTGTTCTCGACTTGAAGAATATCTTGTACGCCGCCGTTCAGCAGCCCGGTGATTACACCGACAACTTGGCCGTCTTCGGTCTTGACTGTCTTGCCTTCCAGATCGCGGAGATAAAATTCCCCGTCCTCCAGCTTCGGCAGGTCGTCCTCATGGATGTAGACATCGGCCCGTTGCAACAGCTCGGCAGCACTGCGGTCGGAGCAGCCTTCCAGCTTGACTAAAGTCCAGCTCTTGTGCGCCCTTGACTGCTCGACCTTCCATGCCTTCGGCTCCGCGTTTTCGCCGACAACAAGCAGCAGGCTGCTGTAGCCAAGCAGACTCTCCGGTTCGCCGGAATAAGGGCGGACTTTCAGCTCGCCTTTGATGCCGTGCGGCCCGGAAACCCGGCCCATCAAGACAAGACCCTCGTTGTTATCCTCGTCCATATCACTCAAGGATTTCAAGGCGGCAGCGTTTCTGCCGCTTCTCAGCCGCAGCGGCCAGCACAGTGCGGATAGAGCGGGCGGTGCGGCCCTGCTTGCCGATGATCTTGCCAAGGTCTTCCTTGGCGACTTTCAGCTCCACCGTCACCGCGTCGACTTCCTCGCGCTGGGAAGCCTCCACCTGCTCCGGCGCATCCACCAGCTTGGCGGCGATGAACGAGACCAGCTGCTGCATGGCTTCAGGCTGCCGTCGCGGCGGCTGCTTTTCTGTTCTGATCAATCAGGGTTTTGACAGTCTCGGACGGCAGCGCGCCTTTGCCCATCCAGTCAGACAGCTTGCCCTCGTCAATGCGGATGGCCGCAGGCTCCTGCATCGGGTCATACGTGCCGACGATGTCCAAGAATTTGCCGTCACGGCAGGAATGGGAGTCTGCGACGATGATGCGGTAGAAGGGCTGTTTTTTGCGGCCTTTTCTGGTCAGGCGGATTCGTACTGCCATTTTTTTCTGTTCTCCTGTGGATGGTGTGCGTCCGGTTGCCCGGCTGGTAATTTTTGCAAAATCCTGTGCGATGCAGATGTAAGGGCGAAAGATTTTTCGCCCCTGCTCAGCGTCGCAGCCCTTTAGGCAGCTTGCGTCGCTGGCCGTCTTTGACCACCGCCGCCTTGCCGCTGATTTTTTTCATCATCTTCAGCATCATGGCGTAGCTTTTCAGCACTCGGTTGACTTCCTCCACCGAAGTGCCGGAGCCTTTGGCGATGCGGATGCGGCGGCTGGCGTTGATAATTTTGTAATTATGCCGCTCGGTCTTGGTCATCGAAAGGATGATGGCCTCAGTCTTGAGCAGCTCTTTCTGGCTGGGCTGGGGCGCGTCTTTGAGCTGGCGGAGCTTGTTGATGCCCGGCACCATGCTCATGAGCTGCTCCAAGCTGCCCATTTTCTTGATATGCTGAAGCTGACTGAGAAAATCCTCCAGCGTGAAGCTGTTCTTGCGCAGCTTGCTGGCTAGCTGCTGGGCCTGTTTCTCATCAACAACCTTTTCCGCCCGTTCGATCAGCGAGAGCACGTCGCCCATGCCGAGGATGCGCGAGGCGGCCCGGTCAGGATGGAAGACCTCCAGCGCGTCGAGAGCCTCGCCCACGCCGACAAACTTGATGGGCCGCTTGGTGATCTGCTTGACCGACAGGGCCGCGCCGCCGCGCGCGTCGCCCTCCATTTTGGTCAGGATCACGCCGCTGATGTCAAGATCAGAGCTGAACTTGGCCGCCACCGTCACCGCATCCTGGCCGGTCATCGCGTCAGCGACAAAGAGCACTTCGGAGAGCGGCACCGCAGCGGCGATCTCCTTCAGCTCGGCCATCAGCTCCTCGTCCACATGCAGGCGGCCTGCGGTGTCGAGGATGACAGTGTCGTAGCCCTCGGCTTTGGCCTGCGCCTCAGCCTGCCGGGCGATATCCGCTGGCCGCTGCTCGGTGGTGGAGCCAAAAACCGGAACGCCGATCTGGCCGCCCAGCACGTGCAGCTGCTCAATGGCCGCCGGACGGTACACGTCGGCAGGCACAAGGAAGGGCTTGCGGCCTTTCTCTTTGAGCAGACGGGCCAGCTTGGCGGACGTGGTGGTCTTGCCTGAGCCTTGCAGACCGGCCATCATGATCACCACCGGCTGCCGTCCGTCAAGGCGCAGCGGCTCGGCGCAGGTGCCAAGGAGCGCGACCAGCTCCTCATAGACCACCTTGATCACCTGCTGCCCCGGCGCAAGACTGGTCAGCACTTCGCGCCCGACCGCCTTTTCCGTGACCGAGGCGACGAAGTCCTTCACCACCTGCAAGTTGACATCCGCTTCAAGCAGGGCCGTGCGCACTTCGCGCATGGCTTCGGCGATATTTTCTTCGGTCAGCGTGCCGTGGCCGCGCAGCCTTTTGAAGACCCCTTCAAGGCGTTCTGTTAAATTCTCAAACATGATCAGTCCGATAGGAAAATAATGCCCCGCCATCCTGAACAGCGACTGCGCAGGAAACAAAAATATTTACCTCATGCGCGGGCTTGTGTCAAGCAGGAAGAAAAAAAGCTGGATTTCATGGCACTTCCGGCGAAGCTGGCCGAAACTCAGCCGCCTTGAATGATCTGCGCGGCTTTTGCCAACGATTCCGGGCTGTCCGCCTGCACGCAGACTGCCGCGCTGCCAGCCGGGAGAATTTTCTTCATCAGACCGGTGAGCACTGAGCCTGGGCCAAGCTCCAGAAAAACTTCCACCCCGTCCGCGATCATCTGACAGACCGACTCATGCCAGCGCACCCGCGAGGCGATCTGGCGGGCCATGATCGTGCGGATAGCCGCCGGATCCTTTTCCGGCGCAGCAGTGACGTTGAAGAGCAGCGGCAACTTGGGCGGATTAAAACAGATTTTCTCCATGCAGGCGGCGAAATCCGGCACCGCTCCAGCCACCAGCGGGCTATGATTTGCGCCAGCCACCTTCAGCGGCACGATCTTCTTGGCCCCAGCGGCTTTGCAGACTTCGCTGAAGCCCTCCAGCCCTTCAGCATCGCCGGAAATGATGATCTGCTGCTGCGAGTTGTGATTGGCCACGACAACCAGGCCCGCCCCGGCGCAGCTGTTCAGCAGAGGCTCAATTTCCTCAATGCTCAGGCCCAGCACCGCGCGCATTCCGCCGGGATGAGCGGCGTTCTCGCGCTCCATGAACTCGCCGCGCTTGGTGACAAGGGCGATGGCATCCTCGGCGGACAGCACGCCCGCAGCGTGCAGGGCGGAATATTCGCCCAGCGAATGCCCGGCAGCCCAGGCCGGAGTAAAGCCGGGCAGCAGTTTGCGCAGCTGCTGCCAGCAGATGAGGTTGACGGCGGTCAATGCGGGCTGAAGATGGAGGACGCGGGTCAGCTCCTCCAGCGGGCCGTCAAAGCAGAGCCGCCGCAAGGGAAAGCCGGAGACGCGCTCGGCCATGTCGATCAGCGCGGCAGCCTCAGGATCAGTTTCAATAAAGGCTTTGCCCATGCCGAGATATTGCGAGCCTTGGCCGGGGAAGAGGACTGCTGTTTTTTTCATATGCTTTTTCATAATTGAAATTGGTGGATAACTTGCTGCTTCAGCACACAAACATGCACGGTCATCTCTGGCTGGTCTATGTCATGAATGTCCATTTTGGTTTGGCTGATGCAATTTTTCAGTACGTCCAGCAGCTTGCTCACAGTTGTCCTGTCAGCACTTTCAAGAAGATGAAACCAGAGGGCTGGCTCAGGCTCCCGCAGCAGCTTCTGCACATCCTTGCTGACGGACAGAAGATCTTTCCTCTCACAACTGAATCCTTTCGCTTTAAATTCAATATTGCAAATACGGCTGCCGTCCGTATTATACACAGTCAAGTCAATCCGAGCTGCAACCTCATCCTTTCCTGTAAAGCTGTAGTTTTTTGTGGTGGGTGTTTCTACCGAATATTTCAATGAGCTTGTTCTGCACAGTGCCTCGACTAATGCAAACCGGCCTCCTGTTCACTGACACGCATTTTGCTGTGATGCTGAGGAAAAATGAGACTGTTTGCGCGGTCTTTCTGGCCATGATATGCGTTCCATAAATATTGGTCGGCAATGTTGCAAAGTTTTAGTATTTCAAAATTGAATTGCATGTGCAAGATAAAGCAGAATGATAGTGCCGAAAATTCCGGCAATCACGATGACGGCCAGCCAAGCGCAGGCTCTGATCAGGCCGTTGCACCGGGGATAATTGAGGCCAAAAGTCTGCGTCAGCGACCAGAAGCCATGGCTGATGTGCAGAGTCAAAGCCGCCACTCCGACGACGTGGAGCAGTGCTGGCAGCGGCTCGGTCAAGGCCCTGCCGAGCCGTTCGGCTGTCGGCAGAGCTGGGTCAGCAAACCGCACTGTGGCCAAATGCACGAGGAGGAAAGCCAGCACCGCCGTCCCTGTCCACGGCATGGCCCGCGAGGTCAAGGTCTGTCCTCCGGCGGCGGCGCTGACGGTGCTCCTGCCGCCTTTGGCCCGGCGGTTGCTGACAAAAAGGCTGAGGCCGGTCAGCGCATGAAGCAGAAAAACAGCAGCCAGCAGCAGACCCGCCAGCGGCAGCAGCAGGCGGTATTCGCGCAGATGTTCGGCATAGGCGGTGAACGCTTCACGGCTTTGGAGCAGCAGGCTGTTGCCAGCGGCGTGAGCCAGCAGGAACAAGCCGAGCAGCAGGCCGGTCATGGCCATGATGTATTTTTTGCCCAGAGAGGAGCGGCAGAGGCGGAGCAGGCGGGACATGCGTCTGAACGTGATAATTGACCCGAACATGGGCGGCAGCATTTATTTTACCTCAGAACATGGCATCTTGCAATCGCCGCCTGTCTGCGGCGCTGACAAAAAAGCGTCCTGCACGAAATTTTGCGCTTTCGCGCATTTTCTCCTTGCGCAGCCAGAAACCGGCTGCGCTTTTGCCTTGCCTCACCGCCGGATAGATTATATATTTATTACCAAAATAAAAGCTGCGCCCTCATTGCGCCTGCCTCTTCCGGAACTGACCGGAATAGGTGCCGCCGCTGAGGGGAAAAATCAACCGAAAAGGAGAGTTGGGAGATGAGAACAAAGGTGCTGCTGACTGCCGCGATGCTGCTGCTTCTGTCCGCAGGCGGAGCTTTGGCCGGAGGAAAACATAAGAATTACACCTGCGACGACTGCTCGCCGGACTGTTTGAAAAATCCCTACGGCAAGGGCTGCCCCGCTGTCTGCCGCTCGCCGGAATGCCAGGAGGCTTCCTGTGACAGCTGCACCCCGGAGTGCAGAAAAAACCCAAGCGCGGCAGGCTGCCCGGAAATTTGCAAGGATGTCAAGTGCCAGTCCTGCGAGGACTGCACCCCGGAGTGCAAGGTCAATCCCGCTGATCCCGCCTGCCCCGACATCTGCAAGGACATCAAATGCTACACCTGCGAGGACTGCACCGCCGACTGCATCATCAATCCGTCCGGCCCCGGTTGTCCTCCGGCCTGCGCGGATCTCGGCTGCAATGTCTGCGACAAATTCCCCAAGGACTGTCCTGCCTCATGCAAAGACAATTCTGACGATCCGGCAAAATGTCCGGAAGCCTGCAAAGGCGTGCCTGAGCAGTGCATTCCGGTGAAGCAGGTCACTTGCGACGACTGTCCGCCCAGCTGCAACGACAATCCTGAGCAATGCCCGCCGGAATGCCAGGAGCTGAACTGCCATCCCAAACCTGAAAGCCAGGCTGGCCCGCTCCGCTTTGTCGGCGACATCGGCTATTTCAAGCAGACCGATCCTGCCGACTACGCCTTTGGCCGCATCGGCGCGGAATGGAGTCCCTTTGCCGCTGGCAGCGATTTTGAGAATGTCTCCTTCCTTGCCATGCTCGGCGTGTCCGCGCAGGTCGGCGGCACAGACGGCGACGACGCGCTGCTGCTCGACGTGTTCGCCCAGTACAACTGGAAAGCGGGTGACGTGGACGGCTGGATCGGCTTGGGCGTGGGCGGCTGGATCACCTCCGGCGACGTGGATGACGACTCTGGCGACACGGACATCGATGTGATGGCCAATGTCGGTGCCCGCGTTTATGGCGATCCCGACGCGTTCAACGCCTCGCTCTTCCTCGAAATCCGCAGCGCGGTGGACGAGTTTGACGGCTTGGCCGAATATGGCCGCTTCGGCGGCGGTCTGCGGCTGAAGTTCTAAGCCGCAGCAGGGGGCCTGCGTTCCAGCAGGCCCCTTTTTTTCTTCCGCATTCAGTCAAGTTCATCGGCATTATTCAGCAGTAACTCCTTGTTTATTTTTATCATTTTTTTTGCTTTCAGCGGGTGCCGAGATGATCACCAGAATGAAAATATCAGGCTTCAAAAATATCGTTGATCTTGATGTCCATTTCGGTCCATTCACCTGTATTGCCGGAGCGAATGGCATAGGAAAATCAAATCTTTTTGATGCGATCACTTTTCTGAGTTTTCTTTCTGAAAAAACATTTATTGAAGCAGCGATGTCTGTGCGAGGAGAAGGCGGACGGGCTTCAGACGTGAGGCATCTCTTTCACAGGAATGGAGATATTTACAGCAATACTATGTCTTTTGAAGTCGAACTAATCATCCCTGCTGAAGGAATTGATGACTATGGGCAGCCTGCAAAAGCCAGCATAACTTCCTTAAGGTACAAAATTATCCTTGCATATAAACAAGATGACAACCATCCTTCTCAAGGAATGGTCGAACTCGTTCACGAGAGCTTAGAGCCTATAAAAAAAGGAGATGCTGCCAAATGTTTTCTCTTTTCTCAGAAAGCTGGAACATGGATAAACTCTGCAATCACAGGCCGACGTGCAGGCGGTCCGTTCATTTCAACCACAAAAAAAGAAAGCGATCAACTCATTCAAATGCACCAAGACAGCGGTGGTCAAATGCACCAAGGCAGCGGTGATGGGGAGAAAAAAAAATGGCGGCGCGGCAGTGGACGTTCTTTTCGGGCGGCGGCATTGCCCAGAACGGTTCTTTCTTCTGCTACAAATGCAGTAGAAAGCCCAACAGCCTTGCTAGTCAGAAGAGAAATGCAGTCGTGGCGGATGCTTCAGCTGGAACCTTCAGCACTTCGCAAGCCTGACGATATAACCTCGCCGAGAAGGCTGGGGGCAAATGGCGCACATCTGCCTGCAACGCTTTATCGGCTGGCGGGATGCAGTCAGCAGGATGCTGAAGATGCGGCAAAGCAATCTGATGGGGAACAAACTGACATCGAAAGTCAAGTCTACGCTGAGCTTGCAAACCAGTTGTCTGAATTAATTGATGATGTTAATACAGTGAGGGTTGATCGCGATGAAAAACGGGATTTGCTGACACTGGAAGTAGTTGACCGCAACGGAACTGCTCACCCGGCCCGTTCTTTGTCAGATGGGACTTTGCGTTTTCTGGCCTTGTCAATACTCGGCATGGACAAAGAGGAAAAAGGAGTTCTCTGTTTGGAGGAGCCTGAAAATGGCATTCATCCAGAACGAATTCCTGCAATAATTCAACTTATTCAAGAGATTTCGACAAACACTGACATAGAGCTTGACGCAGACAACCCTTTAAATCAAGTGATTATTAACACCCACTCTCCGGCTGTAGTGGCGCAAATACCAGATGACTGTCTTCTTATTGCTGAATTAAATGAATATTTGAATCAAGATGGAAAACGAGGCAGAGGTCTGTCGTTAAGCTGCCTTGATGACACATGGCGTGATAAATTAGAACTACGGCAAAAAATTGTTTCCAGAGGCAAGCTGCTTTCATATCTCAATCCAATTGAGCCATCCAAGGAAATTCAAAAAGATACAGTCGAAGAAACCGATCCTTCTAATAATAAAACTACAAAAAATGAACAGTCGTCACGCAGTCGCCGCAGAGTTGTTGACAGGATGCAGCAATGGCTGCCCGGTTTTTCCAAATGAAAGAAATACGCTGCACACTTCTTACTGACGGCAGTTCTGACAAAGCCCTGCTGCCAATCATTTCATGGCTCTTCCGGGAGCATTGTCCAGATTTCGCTGTTCAGAAAGCATGGGCAGACCTGTATAGGCTTCCCAAAGGAACTGTGAAAACGTTGCCGGATCGCATCAGATTTAGCATTGAGCTTTATCCATGCGATGTGTTGTTTATTCATAGAGATGCTGAAAAAATGGAGCTGGAGGAAAGAATTGCTGAGATTCAAACCGCTTTGCAAGACACTGAGCATCCGCCGACAGTCTGTGTTGTGCCAGTCAGAATGACGGAAGCGTGGCTGCTGCATGATGAGCCTGCCATCCGGCAGGCGGCAAGCAATCCAAATGGTCGGCAGCCTTTGTCATTGCCAAAAATGAGCAGCGTTGAAAATTTGCCCGATCCGAAACAAACTCTTTATGACTTGCTGCGGACGGCAAGCGGGCCGATCAGCCGCAGGAGAAATTTTGATCCGGGCAGAATGGCACATCGCGTTGCAGATCGGATAAGCACCTTTGAACCACTGCGTCAATTGTCCGCGTTCAGCAGGTTTGAAAGGGAACTTGTGGCGGCAGCCAAGGAGCAGCGTTGGACAATGTCATAATTTCTGCTCAGTTGCTGCCGCCCGCACTTCAGCAGACCGCTCCGGCCTGAATTGCAATCACCTCGAATTCACGCACGCCGCCCGGCGTTTTGGCGACGATTTCATCGCCCACGGCCTTGCCGAGCATGGAGCGGCCCAGCGGCGCGAGCACGGAGATCGAGCCGCTTTTCACGTCCGCCTCTTCCGGCCCCAGCAGCTGGTAGGTGATCTTTTCGTCAGTGTTCATGTCCAGCAAGGTGATGACCGCGCCGAAGACCGCCCTTTTGGTGCTGACCTTGGTGCAGTCAATCACCTCGGCCCGGCCCAGCTTGTCCTTCAGCTCCATGATCCGGCCTTCAAGCAGGCTCTGCCGCTCCTTGGCCGCGTGATATTCAGCGTTCTCCTTCAGGTCGCCGTGAGCGCGGGCGGTCTCGATGGCGTTGACCACGTCAGGCCGCTCAACTTTCTCCAGCCGCTCCAGCTCCTGTTTCAGCTTGGCGTATCCATTCTTGGACATGGGGATGCGTTCAACCATGATGCTGCGTTCCTCTTCCTTGTTCAATGGGTTTGCGATGTGCGGAAAATAAAATCCCTCCGCAGCAGCTGAAGCCGCAGGGGAAGGAAAAGCTCTTTGCTGCTGCCGTGTTTACGCGCGGTAAAACTCGGCGATGACTTCGACCACGTATTCTTGCTGCTCCCGGCGCAGTTCCGGGAAAATCGGCAGAGCGAGCGAGTCCTGCGCCAGCTGCTCGGCAATGGGCATGGACAGCTCGTTGCTGCCGTATTTTTTCATGCAGTCCTGCTTGTGGAGGCAGACCGGGTAATAGATCTCGCAGCCCACACCTTTTTCCTGAAGATGTTTGCGCAGCTCCTCGCGGCGCGGCGCGCGGATGACAAACTGGTTGTAGATATGGTGATTGTGCGCCGCCGCGTCCGGGCTGGCCGCATGAACCGCTTTCGGCAGGATCACTGGATTGTCCGTCAGTCCGGCCTGGGCGAACAGTTCGCAATAGATACGGCTGTTTTTCTGCCGCTGCTTGTGCCATTGTTCGAGATGCGGCAGCTTGACGCTGAGGACAGCGGCCTGAATCGGATCAAGACGGAAGTTGCCGCCGATCTTGGCATGATAATATTTCGGCTGTGCGCCGTGGTTGCGATAGCAGCGCAAGGTTTCAGCAAAGGCTTTGTCCGATGTGACGACCATGCCGCCGTCGCCCAAACAGCCAAGGTTTTTCGACGGGAAGAAGGAGTAGCAGCCGACCAAGCCCATTGCTCCGGCGTTGCGCCAAACTGTGGAGCCATTTTTCTCCTGCATCGGATATTCTGAGCCAATAGCTTGGGCCGCGTCCTCAATCACAGGGATGCCGTATGTCTGCGCCAATGCCATGATTTTGCCCATGTCCGCGCACTGGCCGAAGAGATGCACCGGAATGATGGCTTTGATGGTCTTGCCGTTCTTGGCATCGTCGGCGAGCAGCTCCGCCATCTTGTCGGGGTCAATATTGAAGGTTGCTTCCGCAACATCGGCGAAGACCGGCAGGGCACCCACCCGCAAAATTGCACCGACTGTGGCGAAGAAGCTGTACGGCGTGGTCAGGACGCGGTCGCCCGGCCCGATCTCCAAGGCCATCAGCGTCATCAGCAAGGCATCGGTGCCGCTGCTCACGCCAATGCCGAAGCCTGCGCCGCAGTAAGCCGCAACATCCTGCTCAAGCTGCATGACCTTGGGGCCGAGGATGTAGGCGGTGGAATCAACCACCTCGGTGACAGCCCGCAGGATGTCGTCACGCAGGGCGGCGGTCTGCGGATGCAGATCCAGAAGGGGAACGTTCATGCTGACCTCAATGCTCATGATGTGATGGGTGGAGAATATTCCTCAATGAATTTCTGAGCTGACTGAGGAGCTGGATTCTGTGTCAAGATAATCCCGGACATCGGGCAGCTCTTTTTCAAAAATGGCGCGGAGCTTCTTGAGCAGATTGGCCTCGATTTGGCGCACCCTCTCCCGCGAAATCTTAAACTGCTCAGCGATGACTTGCAGTGTCTCCGGCTCGTCGCTGAGCAGGCGGGTGTTGAGAATGACCTTTTCTTTGTCGTTCAGCAGCTCGTCAACCTGGCCGAGAATTTTCGAGATGCGCTCCCGCACCTCGTTCAGGGCGACGATGTCCTCCACCGCCGGGCCGCCGGCTTGGAAGAAATCCTTCTGCTCCTCGTCTGAATCGCCCAGCACCGGCGCTTCAAGGGAGACATCCCAGCTGTCCATGCGCTGGCCCATCTCCACCACTTCGCTTTCCTTGACCTGAAGCCGTTCGGCCAGGAGCTTGACATCCGGGGCGAAACCCTGCGCCTCCAGCAGCTTCTTCTCCTTGTTGAGGCTGAAGAAAAGCCTGCGCTGGTTCTGGGTCGTGCCGATTTTCACCAGCCGCCAGTTGTCCATGATGAACTTGAGGATGTAGGCGCGGATCCAGTAGGCGGCGTAGTAGGAGAACTTCACGCCCCGGTAGGGATCAAATTTTTTCGTCGCCTGCACGAGGCCGACATTGCCTTCCTGCACCAAGTCCATGAAATTCTGCATCCAGTATTTCTGGAAGTCCATCGCCACTTTGACCACTAAGCGCAGGTTGGCGGAAACCAGCCGGTAGGCGGCCTCCGGGTCGCCGGTCTCGCGGAAGCGGACAGCCAGCTCGTCAGTCTCTTCGCGGGAGAGCAGCTCATACTGGCTGATCTCCTGCAAATAGCGGTGCAGGGCTGGGTTGCTGACCGCTGGCAGGTGCTCCTCATTGGAAGAGACCAAGGCCACCGCGTACTGCTGCTGACTGTCCTCATCCAGCAGCTCCGCCTCCTGAATCTCCTCCAATTTGCTGTTCTCGTCGTTCATGCTTCCAATTTTTTTAAACGGGCCTGCGGCTATTTCAGCAGGTGCTGATTGACAATCGTCACGCCGCTCAACATCGAGCCAACTATGCCAAGATAGCCCTGATCCGTGCCTGCGATGAAGAGATTCGGCCACGGGGTTTTCCCGCTTTTAATCTTGACCGGGCTGCCATAGACTGCGCCGGCGCATTTGCCGGTGAAGCGTTCGATGGTCAGCGGGGTGAAGCTGTCCTGATAGACCGCGTCCCGGCTGTAATCACCAAGAATCTGCCGCACTGCCGCCGCTGACTGCTGGCCGCAGTCCGCCTTCAGCCGCCGGTATTCCGCTTCGTCGGCCTGCCGCCAGAGATCGTAGTTGGCCGCGTTGGTGACGCGCACCTGCGCCGGGCCGCTCCGCGCCAAGCCTTGGAAGTGATCGGGAAAGCAGATCACGCCCCACGACGGGTCAATCGGCCCGGCAGGACGGTGATAGGCCAGCCGCTGCTTGAGGCTGTAGAAAATGATCGTCTTGCCGCTGCGCTCCGGCGGCAGGCGCAGCTCCGGCACGAGGCTGATGCTTTCCATAAAGCTCATCCTGCCGGTGTAGCGGCCTGCTTCCAGCGGCCAGCCGCTCATCTCGGCAGTGCCGGGAATGCCTGCGGTGGACAGCACGGCCTCGGCGGCCAGCTCCTCGCCGCTTTTCAGGCGGATGCCGCGCACCCTGCCGTCCTTGCTGAGAATTTCATCCACCGGAGCGCGGAAGCGGATTTCGCCGCCGAACGCCTTGTACTGGGCCAGCAGCATGTCCAGCAAATTTTTGATCGTGCCTGCGGGCCGGAAAAAGCCTTCGAGAAAAACGGCCCGGAACATGATCGCAAACTGGCCGATGTCCATGTCATCTTCCTCGGCGTTGCCGTAGACCATCAGCGGCAGCAGGAGCATGTCCTCCAGCAGCGGCTCGGCCAGCCGCTCGCGCAGGAAGGCCCGCGCCGACTGCCAAGGCCGCTCGGCAAAGGGATCGTAGGCATCCACCTCGCGGACAAGGCTGCGGAAGCGGTCAGCCGCCAGTGGAAAATGGGCGGCGATCTCCTCGATGAGCAGGTTGAGGTCGTTGGAGAAACGCAGACTGATGCCCGGAAAGATCACCTCGGATTCCAGCTGCTCGTGGGTGGTGAATTCTTTGCGGGAGAGCTGGAGCTGGCGGAAGAGCCGGTTCAGCGGCGCGTGCTTCACCCCCGGCGGAGCAAAGTTGGTCATCGCGTGCAGGCCGGTCTCCAGCAGATGCCCTTGGCGGAGGTAGTACGAATTGAGGCCGCCGGGCAGGCTGTGCTGCTCGACAATCAAAACTCTCTGCCCAAACCGCGCGGCGCGGATGCCGGCAGCCAGCCCGGACAGGCCGCCGCCAATGATGATGAGCTGCCAGTCAGCCATGATGGTCTGCGAGGAAACGAGGCTGCGCCGGAGTGGCGCGGGAACTAAAAAACAGAGGCAGGCCAGAGACCTGCCTTTATTAGCGGAGCGGTTCAGCCCGGCCTGCGCTCAAGCATCCTTCAGCTTCGGCTCAAGATAGTTGACGCAGCTCATCAAGGTGGCAAGCTGCGGATAATCCTCCTCTGGGACTTGCAGCTTGTGCCGCTTGCGCAGCTCCATGACGATGTCGAGGAAATCCATTGAGTCCAGATCAAGCTGGTCGCGCAGGGGCTTGTCCTCGTCCAAGTTGTCAAACTCGGCTTCGTCGTCTATATCTTGAATAATATCAAGAATCATGTACTTGATTTCATCACGGGTCATGCTTCTTGCTCCTTAGAAAATGCGTTAAAGTTCTATACAAAACATCTGGCACAAGCAGGCACAGCTATGTTAAAAACGACTGTCTATAGATAGATATTACATTCCTTATTAGAAAGGAACTTCGTCTTCTTGAATTTGATTTATTGCATCATTACTTTCTTGCGGTTGTATTATCTCATCTTTCTCAAGAAGTTTTCTGAATTCATCAAAGTTATTAGACTCTTTTTCTATTTCCATATAAAAATCTTTCCATTTATCCTTCCTAATTGTTACGTTGTGTTTTTTTGTCAATTCATATAATTGACAAAAAATTATATCCATCCCGCCAGCATGCAAAATTTGATTTATCCTGCCAGCCCTATTCTTTAAAATTCCATCAAATAATATTTCTATATCGGAATTTTCAAAATATTTTATATGGGGAAGCAAAAAATCTACTCCGTTCTTGTAAGCTGAATCGAAACTGCCTGAAGTCATAAATAGCCTGATAGCTATTTCCTTTAACGTACTAGAATCAATCCCCTCTAATAGCTCTTTTAAATTATTTTGATTAAAATTATTGATTCTACTCTGCATCATATCGTTTATTTTTAAGTTCATTGAAGCCAGCTTTGGAACACTGTATTTATTTAGGTCTTTTCCAGACATTGATGATATTGTCGTTTCGAGACGTAAAATTGTAGCCTTTTCAAGGTAATTCCATGCTTCGTTTCTTTTAATTAAAAATAGAAATAGTCTTCTGATTAAATAGTCATTAGTTGCAGCTACAAACTCTTTAAATTTTGTTTTAAACACTTCTATATATATATCATTGTAAATTCTTTCGATGGCTCCTAAAGCCGAACATATTCTTTCAAAGGATTCTAGATCCAAACCATTTTCATCCTTAAATATCCGTTTTAATAAAATAATTATCAAATTCCTGACGGTACTTTCCTTGGCTTTACCGAGATAATTATCTGACGAAAGAATTGTATAGGCAGAGTCGTCATTAACTGGAAACGAGCTGCCTGAAATAAGATTAAATAAACGATCAATAGCAAATTTTCCTTTTACTGGAGGTCTTGATAATAGATAAGTTGATGCTTGGATAATGTACGCTTTAGTTAATTCAGAAGATGGATCAAATTGACTACCGTCAGCTAAAAAAGTTGGATGGGCGCAAAAGTTTCTATCTTCTTTCAAACGTTCGAGATGTTTCTTCTCAATAACAGATATGAGTTCGATATTCTCACATGCATAGTCGAGTATATTACGCTCAAAATCTAACATGTTATTGATGTCATTTTGTTGTATGGAGTTTAGTTTTTTTTCTAATTCGCTTGCTGCTTTATCGCCCTCAAGACTTAACTCGCGAATTTTCTCAATAATATCTACGCATACAGCAATCCAAGTCGAAATTATTGCCGCTCTGTATGCTCCCGCTCTATACGATGCAATTGCCTCTTCTAAGTATTGCTTGGATGATTCGTTGCGGGTTAATTGCCCGATTTCTGAAAGGTCTTTTACTCGAAACATTTTTTATTTTATAAACTTCATTGATCAGAGCTTTCTTGCAGCCTGCCCCTGAAAACACAAAAGGCAGGCAAGCGGCCTGCCTCCTCTGCGCATCTCCGAAGACCTGACGCTGGTCAAAAAACAGAAAATGTTACCACAGCCCGCCCTATTTCGCTACCAGTCTCTTGACGATGAGGGTGGAATTTATCCCCACCATGCCAAAAGAGTTGTTGAGGATGGTCTCAGCGCGGGGCAGTTTCTGCGCTTCGCCGCTGACCAAACCTGACAACGCGCATTCCGGGTCCAACTCGTCGAGATTGATAGTCGGATGGGCCAAGCCGTCCTCGAAAGCAGGCAGATTGGCAGCCAGCTCCAGCACACCAGCGGCCCCCATCGCGTGGCCGATGATGGACTTGGTGTTGTTCACCCTCAGATTCTCGCAGCCTGCAAAGACTTCGGCAATAGCCCGGCATTCCTCAATATCGCCCTGCTTGGTGCCGGTGGCATGAGTGTTGACCAAATCTATGTCCGCCGGAGTCATGCCCGCCCGCTCCAAGGCCAAGCGAATGCACTCTGCCTGACGCGGGCCGTAGGGCAGGACAAAGTCGCGGGCATCGGAGTTCATCGCATAGCCGACGATCTCGCCGTATATCTTCGCGCCGCGCTCCACCGCCTTGTCCATGCGCTCCAGCACGAAGACGCAACCGCCTTCAGAAATGACAATGCCGTTCCTCGCCTGATCAAAAGGACGGCTGGCCTTAGTCGGATCAGCATGTTCAGCCAAAGCACCTTGCGCCCGGAAGCTGGCGAAGATACCGAAAGAGCCGGTGCATTCGGATAGGCCGCCGCAAAGGGCCATGTCCACTTCTCCCAAGCGCAGCATCTGGCAGCCCTGAATCAGGGCGGCGTTGCCAGCAGCACAGGCCGCGCCCACCGAGTAGTGCGGCCCGGTGATGCCGAAGGTCATGGTGATTTCGCCCGCCGGGTTGTTGAGCACGGTGCGCGGGTTGTGGTGGTGCGTCCAGTAATCAACGTTGTAGTTGTATTGACTGATATTATAGACCTCGTTCTCGGTCTCCACCGTGCCGTGCTCGGTCAGGCCCATGTACACGCCGGTGCGGTCGAGGCGGTATTGGGTGAAATCAATGCCCGCGTCGGCCAGTGCTTCTCCAGCGCAGTACACGCCCAAACAGCCCGCCCGTGTGCCGCGCTTGTTGTCGCGCTTCTTCCGGTATTTGGTCTCCGGGAAATCGCACAGTCCGGCGGGATGCACGCCCATGTAGCGCATTTCCAAGGTGGAAATGCCGCTGCGCCCGGCCAAGACCTGCGCCCGGAACTCCGCCAAGGTGCTGGTTCCGCCCGGCGCGGCCAAACCCACGCCGGTGATGACGATGCGCTGCGAATCCGCCATCATCGGCCCGCCTCCAGCAATTGAGCGACTATGCCCGGCACTGCCCGCATCGCTTCCGGCAGCTTGTCCGCCATTGGGCCGCCTGCCTGGGCCATGTCCGGTCTGCCGCCGCCCTTGCCGCCAACTATGGTCGCCGCCGCGCTGACAATATCACCCGCCTTGATTTTCCCGGTCAAGTCCTTGCTGACAATGGCCAGCAGAGCCGCTTTGCCTTCCACCACGCCGCCGAGCAGGGCCGCGCCGCTGCCCATTTTGTCGCGCACCTTGTCGCCGACCTCGCGCAGGGTTTTGGCGGAATCCAGCTTGAGCTGGCCGCTGATCACCCGAATGCCGCCGACCTCGACCGCGCCTGCCAGTAGGCTGTCTAAATCGGAAGCTGCGGCTGCCGCGCTCAGGGCGGCGATTTCCTTTTCCAGCTCCTTCTGCCGCTTGAGCAGATTCGGCACCTTGTGCAGCGCATCCTCAAAGGAGCCGGAGAGCATTTTGCCTAATTCATCAGCCTGCGCCGCCAGCTTGTGCAGCCAGTCTATGGCCGCCTGACCAGTGACCGCCTCAATCCGGCGCACACCAGCGGCAATGCCGGTTTCGCTGAGGATTTTGAACAGGCCAATGTCGCCCGTGGCCGCAGTATGCGTGCCGCCGCACAGCTCCTTGGAGAAGCCGGGAATGCTCACCACCCGCACTTCCTCGCCGTACTTCTCGCCGAACAGGGCCGTGGCTCCCTCGGCAATAGCCGCTTCCTTGGCGAGCACCGCTGTCTGCACCGGTGTGTTGCGGCGGATTTCCTGATTCACGAGCTGCTCGATGGCCCGAATTTCCTCCGGCGTGACCGGCGAGAAATGGGTGAAGTCAAAGCGGAGACGGTCAGCGCGAACCAGCGAGCCAGCCTGTTTGACGTGACTGCCAAGGAGCTGCTTCATCGCCGCGTGGAGCAGGTGCGTGGCGGTATGATTGAGGGCCGTGGCCGTGCGCTGCGCATCCACCTGCAAAGTGACTTCTTGACCAGCGGTCAGCACCCCTTGCGTGACCGTGCCGCTGTGCAGCACTAAGCCTTCCGCAGCGGCCTTGACCGCGTGCACCGTCAGCGAGCCGTCCGGCCAGGTCATGGTGCCGGTGTCGCCGACCTGACCGCCCGATTCGGCGTAAAACGGGGTCTGCGGGCAGAAGACCTGCACCTGCGCCCCAACGGTCGCCCGGCTGATCAGGCTGCCTTGATTGTCGAGGATTGCCTCTGCCACGCTCTCCGCGCTGCGCTGCGTGTAGCCAAGAAACTCGCTCTTCCGTCCTTGCTCCAGCAGGCTGATCACGCCAGCGGAGAAATGATCCAAATCCTTGCCCTTCCACGAGCGGCGCGACTGCTCGCGCTGCTGCTGCATGGCCGCCTCAAAACCTGCGTCGTCGAGGCCGATGCCGTGCTCAATGGCCACATCACGGACAATATCCTTGGGAAAGCCGTAGGTGTCATAGAGCTTGAAGATGAAATCACCGCTGATCAGCGGGCGTTCCGGTTGTTCGCTCAAAACTCGTTGAATTTCTTCGTCGAGCATGGCCAAACCCTTGTCCAATGTTTCGCCGAAGCGGCTTTCCTCGTGCACTGTCACCTTATTTAACAGCTGCACCGCATCGTGCAAATGAGGATAGGCAGCACCCATCGTCTGCACCACCTCACGGCAGACCTCGCCAAAGAAGATGTTCAACCCCAGCGTTCTGCCAAAACGGATGGCCCGGCGCATCACCCGGCGGAGGACATAGCCGCGCCCTTCGTTGGAGGGAAGCACGCCGTCTGCCACCAAGAACGCTGTGGCGCGGGCATGATCGGCGATAACCCGCATGGCTGCGTCATCAGCGCGGTTCGCGTGATATGTCCTGCCGGAAAGCCGTTCCACTGTGCTGATCAGCGGGGCAAAGACTTCGCTGTCAAAGTTGTTGAACTTGCCTTGCAAAACCGCCGCCACGCGCTCCACGCCCATGCCGGTGTCAATCGAGGGCTTGGGCAGCGGGGTGAGCGTGCCGTCCAGCGAGCGGTAGAACTGCATGAAAACTAAATTCCACAGCTCAAGGAAGCGGTCGCAGTCGCAGCCGAGGGCGCAGTCCGGTCTGCCGCAGCCGTGCTCCGCGCCCTGATCAATGTGAATCTCCGAGCAGGGGCCGCAGGGGCCGGTGTCGCCCATCGCCCAGAAATTGTCCTTCTCGCCCAGACGGACAATGCGGCCTTTAGGCAAGTCGTCAATCTGCTCCCAGAGTTCCTGCGCTTCGTCGTCATCACGGAAAATCGTCACCCAGAGCCGCTCCGGGCTGATGCCCAGCTCCTTGGTCAGAAACTCCCAAGCAAAGGCGATGGCCTCCTTCTTGAAATAATCGCCGAAGGAGAAGTTGCCGAGCATCTCAAAGAAGGTGTGGTGCCGGGCCGTGTGGCCGACGTTCTCCAAGTCGTTGTGCTTGCCGCCCGCCCGCACGCAACGCTGACAGGACACAGCGCGGCTGTAATCGCGCTGCTCCTCGCCCATGAAGACCCGTTTGAACTGAAACATGCCCGCGTTGGTGAAGAGCAGCGTGGGGTCGTCGTGCGGGACCAAGGTCGAGGATTCGACAACAGCGTGTCCTTTGCTGGCAAAATAGTTGAGAAATCGTTCTCGCAGCTCTTGTCCGGTCATTCTCGTGGCGAATTTATATTGTTTATGCAGGGGCGACCCTGCGGTGTGCAGTTATTTCAAATGCTGCAGCATGGCCTTGAAAGCAGGCGTTCCCGCCTTCTGAAGGAACTCGTAGATCAGCATCTCCGCCGGAGCCAGCACCGCGCCGATTTCCCGCAGCCGCTGCTGGCCGTAAGCATGGTTTTCCGCAGTGCGCGAGGAGATGCCGTCAGCCACCACTTGCACCTCGTAGCCCTCGCGCAGCGCGCCCAGCGCGGTCTGCCAGACGCAGATGTGGCTTTCCACGCCGCAGAGCAACAGAGTGTGCACCGAGGCGGGCAGCTCGCTCAACAGCCGTTTCATCCCCGGATTGGCCAGCGCGTTGAATTCGGTTTTGTCAATGCAGGGTTTGTCGGCAAGCAGCCCGGCCAGCTCCGGCACAAAGGGGCCTATGCCCTTCTTGTGCTGAGTACAGGCCAGCACCGGCATGTCCAGCGCCGCCGCCAGCCGGACCATCAGGCTGATGTTTCTGCTCACCCGCTCCGCCTGATGGATGTGGGCCATCAGACGTTCCTGCGGGTCAATCACAAGGAGGCAGCATTCCTGGGGCCGCAGCGTTGTCGGTGTTCCGGCGTTCATATTTTTATCTGGCGGATGATGATCTCTTCTTTTAGTGGGCGGCAGCGGAAATTGCAACAGAAAACCGAAGAGCTGCGGCGGGGCGGCCAGCCCGGCCAGCAGGATACACTATTTTGGAAAAAAGAGAAAGAGGAGAACCTGCGGCGCCCCGCCTTTGAACTGTGCAGGATCCTGCCTGCCTCTACTCCTCCTCTCCCAGCATCTCGAGGCGAGCAGGTGCGCGGTCGGCACCATCGTGGGATGCACCCGCGCCTCAATCGCCCCGCCCACATCCCGGCTGACGGCCAGCAGCTTGATCCGGCAGCCGAACTCGCGGGCGAACTCGATGTCCACCGGCTCTATCGTGCTGATGCCCTCAGCGTCTATCTCCCGCCCAGCATCCTACGCCACCCTCACCACCAGCACATCCACCAGCCTGCCGCCGTAGTCATTGCGCAGCATCTCCTTCAGTCCTACGTAGTTATTGACGCGGACCGTCAGGTTCGTCACGGCTGAGTCGGCAAAGCCCTGCAAGGTCAACTCGCCGTTGGCCGTGACTGTCACCGCCGCGCCTGTCTTCCCCCCTTCGTGCATATCCAGCAAGCTGAAGAGCAGCGCGTCCTTGCGCAGGTCAAGGATGACCTGAATGCGGAGCATCTCGTCCGCTGCCACACTGCCGCCAAGGACAGAGACATGCGGGCTGGTCTCCTTGCCGCTGAGAATGCCTGCTTCCGGCGGATCAGGCTGGCCGAAGCCGCTCAAGGTGAGCGGGCTGCGCAGCATCTGCCCGCAAGTGCCGGTGCGCAGCGTCCCGTGCTCGCTGTAGCGGGTGCTGACTGAGACCGTGTACTCGTTGTTCCACGGCTGGCTCTGGGCAGGGATGTCCGGCATGAGCATGATGCCGCTGTCCTCGATCTTGGCAAAGCGCGTCTGGACGGCGCTGCCGCTCTCCGTGCCCGCAATGACGCACTGGCTGCCGGGCTGCTTCGGGTCAAAGGCGAGATTGCGGCCCCCAAGCTGGAGCAGGCCGTCAGGATTGAGGACATTGTTCAGGCCGAGCAGCGCGTCGCGGGCCGTGCTGATCAGCGGCTGCTTGAGGCGCGCGGGCAGGCGTTCGGTATGCGCTATCTGCCGGATGGCTTTGGCAAAGGGAGGCGAGATGCGGACGCTGACCTGAAGGCATTCGTCCAAGGGCGGCAGCGGGTCGTCCGGGTGCTCCAGCCTGCCGGTGAAGGAGACGAACCAGCTCCAGCTGCCCTCCTTCGTCACCTGCTCGCCGTTGAGGAGCCGCGCCTGCACGGCCTTGTCCTCGGCGCGAAGTATGGTCAGGATGTCAGCCTTGTTGAAGTTGGGGTGCTCCCGTGCGATATCGGCGGCGATGTCCTCAATGCCTGCCGAGTTGCGAGGCACGGCAAGGATGCGCCAAGACTGGGGCGTGGTCATGGCGTTCACTTCGGGCCGCCATTGGATTGTTTGCATGAAGGGCCTCCTCTTTGATGCAGTTGACTGAGATGTTTGACCGAACCTGCGATGATTCATCGTAAGATGGGCGGAGGAGGCTGTCAACTGCTTTCTGCGGCAGCGTTCCACTCTGGTGCAAAGGCTGCTTGCACTGTAGAGGAGCTGAGATTTGCACTACAGTGGAAAGAGCGGTTCCACTATAGTGTGAAGGATGGTTGGACTATAGTGGAAAGGATTGGCGGACTATGGTGGGGATGGAATCCGTAGGGGCGAAAGATTTTTCGCCCCTACAACGTGCCGCTATGCTTCCGGCGTAGCTTGCCGCGCTGCCCGCACCTGTGCCAATTCATCGCGGAATTGCTGCAATAAAGGATGGCCGATCTTCTCTGCAAGCTGCACGGCATGGCTCATGTATTCCTCCGCCGCAGCAAGGTCGCCTTGGTCGTAATAGGCAGCTCCGATATTCCAGCACGTTACCGCTTGTCCAGCCCTGTCGCCAAGCTGCTGTTGTATCATTAAGGCTTGTCGATGATACTCCAATGCCTTAGCAAAGTTGCCTTGTTCACGATAAACCCCGCTAATGTTGTCAAGGGTTATGCCTTCCCCTATTTTATCGCCGCGTTTCCGACATATCGCCAAATCCTGCTCGTAATACTTCAAGGCTGTCTCGTTATCGCCTTGTGTTCTATAAACCTCGCCGATATTATTCAAGGTCGTGCCTTCCCCTTCAAGATCGCCGACTTCCCGCTGTATTGTCAGGCACTGCTCATACTGCTGCAAGGCCAGTTCATACTTGCCCTGATAATTGTAAATTATGGCGATGTTGTTCAGGGTTACGCCTTCTCCCTGCCGGTCGCCCAGTTCGCGGGCTATGGGCAGGCTTTGCTCAAGGTATGAAAGTGCCTTCGTATGATCCCCGCGCCTGTTGCAGGTATAGCCTAAGCTGTTCAGGCACGCTCCTTCATCTCTGCGGTCGCCTGTTTGCCAGGCCGCTTTCAGATTCATCTCAAGAGCAGTTATTCTGTCCACCCAATGCCCCTGCCGATCTAAATACTCCTGAAGTGCCCACACTAAGCCTTGCACCGCTTTCAACAGCCCGCTGTTCAGACAGCTCTCCATCAGCCGCAGGCAATGCGCCCGCTCTGCATCAAGGAGGGCATAGCCCTTCACGCCTTCGTTGCTCGCAATCTCACAGAAGAAAATATAATAGTGAGCCAGCCGCTTAAGGCTCTTCTTGCTCAAAGCCAGCTCGGTACGGGCGTAGGTATGCACCAGCGCGTGGCTTATCTGCCAGCGTTCCTCGCGCTTCTCCAGCAGGCCGTAATTGACCAGCTCGTTCAGGGCGGCGCGGGCGCGGCGTTCATCTGCATCGAGAATCGCCGCCACCGGCTCGCGGGCTATCGGCGCAAAGGCCAAGGTGCCTGCCACGCCCAGCGCAAGCCGGGCATCATCGCTCACCTGCGCCACGCTGCGCCGCAGCAGCAAGGCGGCATTCTCCTCCTGATGCTCCCCGTCGCCCAGCTCCTTGAACGGCTCCTGCTCCAGCCAGCGCAAGTAGCCTGCCGCGCTCTCGCCCATGCTGCTGCAATAGCGGCCCGCAATCCGCAAGCCAACCGGCCAGCCATCCAATATCTTGCAGATGCCCGCCACGCTCTCGTCATCCGCCGCAGCCCCGCTGTGCTCACAAAAGACCTCTGCTGCGGGCCGCTCCTCCAGCGGCTTCAGGTCAAGGCGGAAACCCTGCGCATCGGCCCGCTTCCTGCTGGTGATCAGCACGCCGCAGGTGCTGCGCAGCGCAAGCACGGCTGGCAGGTCGTCCGCCTCCTCCGCGCCATCGAGGATGAGCAACGCCTTCCTGCCTGCGAGAGCCTGCCGCACCGTGCTGGCAAGGCCCGCCTTTGCCTCTGCCTGAAAGGCATTGCAGATGGTTTGCAGGGCCATGTCCGTGCTCGGCTGGTGATAGAAGCTGTGGAAGATGATGCCGTCGGGGAAGCGGTCTGGCTCCAGCTTGCTCACTGCCTGCGCCGCCAGCGCGCTCTTGCCCATGCCGCCCGGCCCGCATACCGCTGCGACCTTGCCCGGCTGGAGCTGCTCAAGCAGAGCATCAAGCTCCGTGTCCCGGCCAAGAAAGCAGGTGTCAAGGGGTGGGAGGTAGCGGGGGATGACGGGCTGGGGAGGTTGGTGAATGTGCTGCTCAACGTGGACATTGCCGGTGCTAGAGAAGATGTTGCCGTCGCCGCGCACCTCCTGCGTATTATTCTCTTTCTTGCCTATGGCGTGGTCGCCTTGGGCGATGTTCTGCTCACCGCCGTTGCTGTTAAAGGTGTTGTCCATGGTTGCCAGCGCACCTATGCGCTCTCTATGTATTCAAGTGGTGTCAGGATGCTGATGGCTGCTGTCTTGTAATCCCGCACATTCCGGGTGATGAGAATGCCTATCTTGTGCTCCAGCGCGGTGCAGTATTGAATCGCATCCTCAAAGTCGGCAAAGTCTGAAGCAAGGGCCAGGTCAATGACGCGCTCCCCGCAGTTCAGCACCCTGACAAGAGAGCGGAGCTTTCTGATGGACTGCGCGGCTTTCTCCCGGCCAAGATGCTTGCTGAGGATGTAGAAGATGTTGGCAATGACAACCGGCGAGGTGCAGGCGGTCAGCTTGTTGTCTTGAATCCTGAGAAAGAGTTGTGCTGCCGGTTCAAAATGCGGCTCACGCTGCGTCAGCAGGTCAAGTATGACATCGGCATCCAGAAAGACCTTGGCCCGCTTCATCTGTACTTCTCCTCCAGATGAGCAGCATACGCGTTCCTGCTCTCATCTACGTCCTTGTCTTTCAGCAGCCCGGCAAGCTCGCCCACAACGCCTGTTAGCTGTTGTTCTTGGACAGTCGTCTTCTCCAAGCCGAGATGCTGCCTTAGCGTGTCCAGAACGAACTGGCTGACGCTCTTCCGGGCTGCTGCGGCCCGCTGCTTCAGTAAGGCCGCGAGCTGCTCGTCAACACTCTGGATTGATAATGATGCCATGATATAGCCTCCTTAGTTAAGGTTTACTCCTCCCCCAGCATCCTGATCCGCACCGTCGGCGCGGCCACGGTGTCCAGCGCGTCAATCTCCCGCAGGGCGGCAGCCACAGCCTCTTCCTTGGCCGTGTGGGTGAGGATGACCACCGCCACCGGCTCGTTCTCGCGCCGTCCCTTTTGGATGACTGACTCAATGCTGATGCCGTGCCCGCTAAGGATGGCCGCGATCTTCGCCAGCACGCCGGGCTTGTCGAGGGCGGTGATGCGCAGGTAGAAGGGGCAGGACAGGGCCGAGAGCGGTGCAATAGGCCGGTCAACGATCTGCTCCGGCAGATAGGAGAGCGCAGGCACCCGCCCGACGGCTCCGGCGGCGATGTTGCGGGCAATGTCGATCACGTCCGCCGCTGCTGCCGAGCCAGTGGGCAGCCTGCCTGCGCCTGCGCCGCTGAGGATGATGCTGCCGGTCAGGTCGCCGCAGAACTCCACTGCGTTGTTGGCCCCGCTGATCGAGGCGAGCAAGTGCGCGGTCGGCACCATCGTCGGATGCACCCGCGCTTCAATCGCCCCGCCCACATCCCGGCTCACGGCCAGCAGCTTAATCCGGCAGCCGAACTCGCGGGCGAAGTCGATGTCCACCGGCTCTATCGTGCTGATGCCCTCGGTGGCGATCTGCTGCGGGCTGATGTTCATGCCATACGCAATGGTCATCAGGATGGCCAGCTTGTGGGCAGTGTCAATGCCCTCCACGTCGTAGGTGGGGTCGGCCTCAGCAAAGCCCAGCCGCTGAGCCTCACGCAGGGCCTCAGCAAAGGGCAGCCGCTCCTCAGTCATGCGGGTGAGGATGTAGTTGGCCGTGCCGTTGAGGATGCCCATCACGGCCAGCAGCTTGTTGGCCGCCAGCCCTTCTTTCAACGCCTTGATCAGCGGGATGCCGCCGCCCACGCTGCCTTCAAAGCCGACCTCCACGCCCTTGGCAGCAGCTGCGGCGAACAGCTCCTTGCCGTGCTGCGAGAGCAGGGCTTTATTGGCTGTGACCACATGCTTGCCAGCGGCTATAGCCTTGAGGATGCAGGTCCGCGCTGGCTCTATGCCGCCGATCAGCTCGACGAAGATATGAATGCTGGGGTCATTGATCAGCGCGTCCGGGTTGTTGACTAACTCCACTCCGGCCAGCTGCGGCGGCAGGCTGCTCAGGGAGCGGGCGGCGATCTTGGTCAGCTTGAGGGAGAGGCCGCTGCGGCGCAGGATGCGCTCGTGCTGGGAGCAAAGGGCTTCGGCCAGGCCGCTGCCCACGGTGCCAAAGCCGAACAGCCCTATATTGATGGTGTGCATAGCAGGTTCCGTCAGGTTGGGGGAAAAGGAGATTCAGCCCCTGTTTTTACCCTCTTTGCGCCTGCTTGTCAAAAGGATGCGCCGCATTTCCGCTGGCGCTGGCGGCTTGGCTGCGGTATAGTCTTGCGGTGAAGCAGCCCATGCGCAATCAGGGAGGCGGCATCTCCCTTTATCTCCTTTTTCCTTCTTATTGAGAGGTCAGCATGAACATCCTCACCTTCGGACCTAACGGCAGCGGCAAAGGCACTCAAGGGGCTATCGTCAAAGAGAAGTACGGCTTGGCTCACATTGAGTCGGGGGCGATCTTCCGCGAGCACATCAAGGGCGGCACTGAGCTGGGCAAAAAGGCTAAAGCCTACATTGACCGGGGCGACTTGGTGCCGGACGAGATCACCGTGCCGATGGTGCTGGAGACCTTGGCTAAATCCAAGGACAAAGGCTGGCTCTTAGACGGCTTCCCGCGCTCGCTGGAGCAGGCCAAGGCGTTGGATAAGGCGTTGACGGAATCCGGCATGGCTCTCGACTATGTGGTTGAGATCACGCTGGAGCGGCAGATTGCCAAAGAGCGCATCATGGGCCGCCGTCTCTGCGCCAACGACAACAATCACCCCAACCACATTGCCTTCGAGGCGATCAAGCCGGTGGAGAAGGACGGCAGGCTGGTCTGCCGGGTCTGCGGCGGCGAGCTGAGTGCCCGCGCTGACGATCAGGACGAGGCGGCCATCGGCAAGCGGCATGACATCTACTATGACGACCAGACCGGCACGATGGCGGCGGTGAACTACTTCAAGCAGAGCGGCAAGGCCAAGGTGATTTCTGTGGATGGCTCCAAGGGGATTAAGGAGGTTTCGGCGGAGATATTGGGTAAGTTGGTGTAAAGGCGGGTTGTTGCAAGGGGGCGGACGTGGTGTTCGCCCTTTGGTACTACTGATTGATTTGATGCTGATAGGTTTTGAAAAAAATGCAACAATTTGATGCTAATACAATAAATGCGAAGCGAACCCGTGACGACAATAAAAATTATTGGTGGTTTGGCATAAATAATATCAAAGAGAGAAATAAATCTTCTTGCCATGTAACTTATTCGGAAATAGAGGATTTTTTAAATGAAAAAACAGAAGAATTTATTTGGAACTATGGGGGAGCCGCATATTCAAAGAAATTTTATTCACAAATGTGTGTAGGAGATAAAATTATTCTCTGGATGGGGCATGGAAGGTTTGAACATTGGGGTATTCTTGGTTTTGCTTATCTTTCAGATATCCTTGAAGAAGGAAGTAGATTTTCAATAAAATTGATAGGTATATTGAAGAAGCCTTTATCTCCTTACCAAAAAGGAACTCCACACGAAACAGAGAATACTATTTTTTTGAGAGACATCTTTGGGCTAGATTTTTACGCATTAAGAGATGTTTTTTTTCAAGTCAAATATGTAGAAAAGAGAACCACCCCTGTAACTATAGACAAAGTAACACGCGAACAATATCTTGCTTTGTTTAAAAAAGTAAATATTGATATTTCATTACATGAAGATTATTTTCCTGATGAAATCCATGCAAACAGGGACGCAAAGGAGATTTACGAAGGTGCTGCAAAACAGATTATCGTTAATGCTTATGAGCGTAATTCAGAAGCAAGGAGAATATGCTTAGAATTTTACGGAACCAATTGTTCTGTTTGTAATTTTAACTTTAAAGATGGATACGGAGAAATAGGGGAAAATTTTATTCATGTTCATCATCTTAAACCTCTTTCGGAAATCGGCAAAGAATATGAGTTGAATCCTATTCAAGATTTGCGCCCAGTCTGTCCTAACTGTCACGCTATGCTTCATAAAAGAAAACCACCGTATTCAATAGAAGAATTAATGAAAATAATAAGTTATACTTTTCGATACAAAAAGATAGATGAATCATGTACTACATAGTAGAAACCGACAAATCATTCGACCAAGCTGCCGCAGACCTTGATTAAACGCTATGACCTCATCCCCAACCTGGTTAACTGAATTAGGCTGGAGCGACTGGTTCGAGCAACGAGCAGAATGCAGCTCAACCGACAGCATCGCCCGTGTTATAGCCGTTGACCGCGAACAGTTGTTGCTCATAAATCAATCCGGCCCGTTCAGAGCAAAGGTGAGCGGCAGCTATCTGCACCGCCACCATCTTTCCCATGAGCTGCCCTGCGTTGGCGATTGGGTCTGCTGCGAAAAACAGCCGAGCGACGATTTCGGGATGGTTCACGCGATTCTTGAGCGGAGAACTTCGCTGCGGAGAAAGTCGGCTGGCAATGTCATTGAATATCAGATGATCGCGGCAAATGTTGACTGCGTGATTATCGTTCAGTCCTGCCATTTTGATTTCAATCTGAAGCGGCTGGAACGCTATTTAGTCATGGTGATGGATGGCGGGGCAGAACCCTGCATTCTGCTCACCAAAACCGATTTAGTGGAGCCTGCTGTTCTCAAGGCGCAAGTAGAGGAAATCCGTTCTGCTGGCATCAACGCGCCAATAGCAACCTTGAGCAATGTGACGCAAGCAGGTTTGGATGATCTCAAACAGCTTTTGCTGCCGGGAAAAACCTATTGCTTTGTCGGTTCGTCCGGGGTTGGCAAAAGCACATTGATCAATCATTTGCTTGGCCGTGAAATGCAGACAACCAAAACGGTCAGCGGCACCGGCGAAGGACGACATACAACCGTGCGCCGCGAATTGATTTGCCTTGAAAGCGGTGCGCTGGTGATTGATAATCCGGGAATGCGGGAATTTGGCCTTCTCGGCGCAGAAGATGGCATGGTGAGCAGCTATGTTGATATTGCTGCGCTTGCATCAAACTGCCGGTATCGAGATTGCAGCCATACTGGTGAACCTGGCTGCGCTGTGCTTAGAGCTATAGATGCCGGTGAAATAGATCAGGCGCATTTTGAAAATTATCTCAAACTCAGCACCGAATCCAAATTTCATCAGATGTCCTATGCGGAGAAGCGAAAAAAAGATAAAGACTTTGGTAAATATATCAAATCAGTGAAGAACAACTTGAAAATAAAGCGATGAACCGTTATAGAAAAATCTATAATTCGTTGTTTCCTTCCTTTTTACAGCTGAACTATGTGCTGCATTGCCGAAACCAGCAAATCATTCGACCAAGCAGCCGCAGACCTTGAAGCGGCAGTCAAGCAGCATGGCTTTGGCGTGCTGCACGCTCCATCACTGCACCACGCAACAGAAAGGAGAAATCATGGCATTTGTTGAGGCGATCTGCATCAGCAGCAAAAAGGGCATTGTCAAGAAAGCGGTGGCGCAGGCCGAGTTTCAGGCCGGATTCGGCATTGCCGGGGACGCGCACGGCGGCGACTGGCACCGGCAGGTCTCGCTGCTGGCTGGCGAGAGCATAGACCGGGTGAAGGAAAAGCTGCCCGCGCTCAAGGACGGGGCCTTTGCCGAGAACATCGTCACGCGGGGCCTGAATCTGGCGGCGGTCAAAGTGGGCGACCGCCTGCGCCTCGGCGGCGAGGTGGTGCTGGAGATCACCCAGATCGGCAAGCAGTGCCACAACGACGGCTGCGCGATCAAAAAGGCAACGGGCGACTGCATCATGCCGAAAGAAGGGCTGTTCGCCAAGGTGGTGCAAGGCGGCACAGTCAAGGCGGGCGATCCAGTTGTCTCTGCTTTCTCACACTAAATCCGCCATCACCGCATTGGCCAGCAGCAGTCCTTGGGCGGTGAGGCGCAGCCGCCCGTCAGCCAGCTCCAGCATTCCCAGGCTGATCAGCCGCTCCAGCGTTGCACCGTAATACGCCGCCGCGTCAATGCCGAAGCGGCGGTGCAGCTCGTCCAGCGAAACACCGTCCGTCATCCGCAGGCCGATGACCACGCTTTCCCGGAAAGCGGCTTCCGGCTCCAAGTGTTCCTCATCCGTCCAAATGTTCTGTCCGTTTTCCATCCGGCGGCAGAATTCTGCCACATCAGCTGCCGCGCTCCGCCGTGTCCCGTCAACGCAGGACACCGCGCCCGGCCCAATGCCGATATAGTCGCCGTTGCGCCAGTAATTGATATTGTGGCGGCATTCAAAATCGGGCTGGGCGTAGTTGGAAATCTCGTAGCGGCGGAAACCGGCGGCTTCGGTCATCTGCTGCGTTGCCTCCAGCATCCGTAGCACCGTGTCCTCGTCCGGCAAAGCTAATTCCCCCTGTTCCTGCTGCCGGGCAAAGGGCGTTCCCTCCTCAATAGTCAGCTCGTAGATGGAAAGATGCTGCGGACGCAGGGCCAAGGCTTGCGCCAAGGTCTCGCGCCAGCTTTGCTGGGTCTGGTTAGGCAGACCATACATCAAATCCAGATTGAGATTGGTGAAACCCGCCTGCCGGGCCAGCCGGGCCGTCTGCACGGCCTCTGCCGCCGTGTGCGGACGGCCCAGCCGCCGCAGTTCGGCATCATGCAAGGACTGCACGCCGAGCGAGAGCCGGTTGAAGCCTGTCTGCCGCAGCGTTTGCAGGGCAAGCAGATCGACCGTTGCCGGATTGGCTTCAAGGGAAATCTCCGCCTCTTCGGCGCAGGAAAAGCTCTGGCGGCATTCAGCCAGCAAGCTGCTCAGCTCCTCCGGCGGCAGCATGGTCGGGGTGCCGCCGCCAAAGAAGATGCTGGTCAGCGGGCGTGGTGAGGAAAACTGGCGGATCTGCCGGGTGACAGCGGCAAGCCAGTGGCGGCTGTCTTTATGGCCCGCTTCGGAATAAAAACTGCAATAGGCGCATTTGCGCAGACAGAACGGGACGTGGAGATACAGGCCGAGATCATCCATTCAGCCCAGCTTGGTCCGGAGCGCGGCGCAGTCCTTGCGGACTGCCTCCATCCGGCCTTGGTCGGCGAAGCTGTACACCGTCTCGCCCGCGCCGATGATCAGGTGATCGAGCAAGTTGATGTTCATGAAGGAACAGACCAAGTGCAGGGCGCGGGTGAGCTGCTCGTCCTGCGCCGAAGGCTCCCGGCTGCCGGAGGGGTGGTTATGGGCGATGACCAAGGCGGCGGCGTTGCGGGCCAGCGCGGCCTTGAGCAGCTCGCGCGGATAAACCGTGTTGACGTTGACCGTGCCTTCGGAAAGGATTTCGCTGTCAATCACCGCGTGGGCCGCGTCTAAATACACGGCGACAAAGACCTCGCGCCGCAGGCCGCGCAGCGAGTGGATGAGGTAGTCCGCCACCTCTTTCGACGAGGTGATGTAGTTCTTTTTTTGAATCCGCTGGCGCAGATAGCGGCGGGCCACGCCTTGGATGAACTGGAGGGCGAAGATGTTCTTCGGCCCCATGCCCCGCACCTTTGCCAAAGCCGCTGACGGCGCGTCGAGCACCTCAGGCAGGCTTTTGAAACGCTGCATGGCCTCTTCCGCCGCCGGGCGGCAGTCGCAGCGCGGCGTGCCGAAGGTCAGCAGCAGCTCAATCACCTCGGTATCAGTCAGCGCGTCAATCCCCTGCGCCTGAAAGCGGTCGCGCAGCCGCTGGCGGTGGCCCTCGCCGGGTTTCCCCGTTTCTTCCTGCTGGCGCATCACAGCCGCTTACGCTTGACCAGTAGCCTGTTCGGCCTGCAAGCTCCTCGCCACGACCTCGCTCGCATCCCGCGACAAGCCCGGCAAAACGGCGATCCGCTCCAGCGCGGCCTGCATGAGCTGCTGGCGGGTGGCATCGTAGCGTCTCCACTGCGTGAGCGGAGTGAGCATCCGGGCGGCCACCTGTGGATTGGCTGGATCGAGCGCGGCCACGCAGTCGGCAAGAAAGGCGTAGCCGCTGCCGTCCGCCGCATGAAATTGGCGCAGATTGCCGCCAAAGGCCCCGATCAGTGAGCGCACCTTGTTGGGATTTTTCATGCTGAAGGCCGGATGTTTCAGCAGCTTTTGCACCCGTTGCAAGGTGCCGGGCAGGCTGCACGTCGCCTGAAGAATGAGCCATTTATCAACGACTAACGGATCGTGCTGCCATTTGGCGTAGAACTCCGCCAGCAGCGCGTCGCCAGCGGCCCGGTCGGCATTGACTGCCGCAGCCAAGGCAGCGGCGGCATCGGTCATGTTGTCCGCCTGCCGGTATTGCTGAACCGCCAAATCAAGCAGATCAGCGGCGGCAGCTTCCCCCGGCGCGGCGGCTGAGAGATATGCCAGGCAGCAGTTGCGCAGCGAACGGCGGCCTGCCTCTTCGCCGGAATAACGGTACGGCTCCGCGCTGCTCAATTGCTGATAGCGGGCCAGCAGTGCTGCCTGATGCCGCTGCCTGAGCTGGCTGCGGAAGCGCTGCCGGACGATGAACACCGCTTCCGGGTCAATCACCGCCATCTGCTGGCTGATCCAGCCTTCCGCAGGCAGGACAAGGGCCAGCGCGAGAAAGGCCGGATCGTTCTCCGCATCAGCTAAAAGCGCGGCGAAAGACTGCTGGAACAGCTCCGGCAGCGCAGCCGCCCTGCCCTGCTGCTGTTCGGCAATTCCCTTCAGCAGACAGCGCAGGCCGAGCTGCTGGCCTGCATCCCAGCGGTTGAACGGGTCGCGGTCACAGGCCACGAGAAAGGCCAGCTCCTCATCCTGCAAATCGGACTCCACCTTGACCGGCGCAGAGAAGTTGCGATTGAGCGAGACTACCGGCTTTTCTGTCAGCCCGCTGAAGCGGAACTCCTTGCGCTCCTGATCCAGCAGCAGCACCTCGTCGCGCAGCTCCGCGCCAGTGTTCTTGTCTAACAGGCCAACCTTGACCGGCATGAAAAAAGGCAGCTTCTCGGTTTGGCCCGGCGTGGCCGGACAGCTCTGACGGAGCGTGAGGATGAACTCCTGCGTTGCTTGGTCGTATTCACCAGAAAAACGCAGCAGCGGCGTGCCAGCCTGATTGTACCAATGCTGGAACTGGCTGAGATCAAAGTTGTTTGCATCCTGCATCGCTTGGACAAAGTCCTCGCAGGTCACGGCCTGGCCGTCGTGCCGCTGGAAATACAAATCCATGCCCTTGCGGAAGCCTGCCGCGCCGAGCAGCGTGTGCAGCATCCGTATCACTTCCGCGCCCTTGTCATAAACCGTGGACGTGTAAAAATTGTTAATTTCCACATACGACGCAGGCCGCACCGGATGCGCAGTCGGGCCGCTGTCCTCTCGGAACTGAAAATTGCGGATGGAGTTGGCATCCTGAATCCGCTGCACGGCCCGCGACCCCATATCTGCCGAGAATTCCTGATCGCGGAAAACAGTCAGCCCTTCTTTCAAACTGAGCTGGAACCAGTCGCGGCAGGTGATGCGGTTGCCGGTCCAGTTGTGAAAATACTCATGAGCGATGACCGCTTCGATGCCCTCGTAATCGCTGTCCGTGGCGGTATCTGGTTGGGCCAGCACGTACTTGGAGTTGAATATGTTCAGCCCCTTGTTTTCCATCGCGCCCATGTTGAAATCATCCACGGCCACAATCATGTATGTGTCAAGGTCATATTCCCGCCCAAACACCTCTTTATCCCAGCGCATGGCTTTTTTCAGCGACTGCATAGCGTGGGCGCACTTGTCATGATTGCGCTCCTCCACATAAATATGCAAACTGACCTCGCGGCCCGACATGGTGGTGAACGTGTCCTCAATGCGGACAAGCTGCCCAGCAACCAAGGCGAAAAGGTAGCTCGGCTTTGGAAAAGGATCATGCCACGTGGCGAAATGGCGGCCATCCTCCATCTGTCCCTGCTCAATCAAGTTGCCGTTCGAGAGCAGCACCGGGCAGCTTGCCTGCGGGCCAATCACCGTGACTGTGAAGACCGCCATCACATCCGGGCGGTCAGGCCAGCAGGTGATGCGGCGGAAGCCCTCGGCCTCGCACTGGGTGCAGTAGTTTCCGGAAGAGAGATAAAGGCCCTCCAGCGCAGTGTTGCGCTCCGGGGCGATCATGGTAACAATCTCCAGCTCGAACGCCTCCGGCACAGCGGCGATGCGCAGTTTGCCGTCCGCAAAGCTGTATGCGTCCGCCGCCAGCCTGCGTCCGTCCAAGGCAACCGAGACTAATTCCAGCTGCTCACCGTCCAATTCCAGCCCGGCCTGCCGATTTTCTGCCGCTGGATTGCTCCGGAAGCGGCTGCGGGCCGTGACCTTGGTCTGCGCCGGGTCAAGCTCCACCCGCAGATGAATGCTGGCAGCGGTGAAGGGATAGGGCTTATAGTCTTTCAGATGGATCACGCTGTGCTGGGTCATGGTCTGCTGTCCGGTGCTTGTGGGCTGTGAATGCTGCGGCAAATCTTTTGAAAACAACGCGGTCTCGGCAGTCAGACGGCTGACCGCCGCTCAACGCTGCGAAATCAGTTGACACAGGAATGGTGGAGGTTATATTCAAAGCAGGTTCCGATGTCAAAACTATTTTCCCCTCAGCGGCAACCCCGGACAAACCAATGTCGAGAATCATTGCTGCGGCGGCCTTCGCGCTGCTGACTGTGCTGTTCCGCTGCCTGCCCGCGCTGGCGGCGGCGCAGCTGGAGGACATCCGCTTCGAGGCGGTGTCCGCGAACGAGGAGCGGGTCCATTTCCGCCTCAGCCAGCCGGTCGAGCCGCACTCGTTCCCGATGAAGGACGGCAGTCCGCGCATGGTCTTCGATTTCAGCGGCACCGGCATTTCCAAGCGGATCAGGAACAGCGTCGAGACCAAGGGCGCGCTGATTCAGCGCATCCGGGTCGGCCTGCATGAGAACAAGACGCGGGTGGTCTTTGATCTCGTGCCGGGCAGGCAGGTGAAGAGCTTCCAGGAGGGCGGCGGCATCCTGACCGTGGTGGTGCATGATGCCCGTGTGCGGCCTGAGCAGAGAAAGACTGCCGCGCCGCCGCCCGCTGCGGCTGTCTGGTCGCCGACAGCGGAGAAGGCCCCGGAGACGAAACCTTCAGTCCGGCATCAGCCGCCCCCCGCTGTGCCGCCTTCAGCAGGCGCGGCCCCGGACACCGTGCTGTCCACCGTCATTTTTGACAAAAATTCCAACCGGGGCGAGATGGTCATGTTCCGGTTGAACAAATTCCATCCGCCGGTGGTCTTCGGATTGGAGGAGAAGAAGCCGAGGGTGGTCTGCGATTTCCAAGACACCGCCGCCGGAGAGCGGCTGCCGGAGAGCGTCCCTGCGGACGGGAAGCATGTCCGGGGCATCCGCATCGAAAAGGACGAAGCCGGGCGGAAGATCAGGGTGGTGCTCGACTTGACCCCGAACAGCAGCTACGACTTGCAGCAGGTTTTCTTCAAGAATGACAACCTGTTTGTCCTGATCATCAACACCCTCGGCAATCCGGCCAAGCCGCTGCGCTGACTCAGTTCTGCCCGTCGGCCAGCTCCTTGACCGTGAAATGGGGCGGCAGCGTGACCTCAAAACGTTGACGGTCAATCCGGCCGTGACCGGCGATCGCGCCGAAATCCAGCCTGTATTCCGCTTCCAGAGCCGTGCCGGACAGAACAATGCTGCCCGGCCAAGAGCAGTCTTTGCCTGTTGCCCGATAATCGCCGTAACGGGCCTCAAAGAGGATTTCGTCGCTTTTCCTGTCCACCACCAGATGACGGCTGAGGCGGTTCTCCTCGTCCAAAGCGAGGATGTGGACTGTCTTGCCGCCTGCCGAGCCGCCGTGCCACCACAGGGTGCCTTCGGCATCCAAGCGGGCGGCGGCGGCCTGCATCCGATCGCCGCGCACCCTGCCGCTCAACCAGAGAAAAAGATCATCCATCGGGATGAAGGGAGGCAGAAAACGGCGGATCGTCTTCTGCTCGACGCTGCCCCGCCAGCCCTGCGCCTTCCGGTTGTCAGCCAGCGTGAAGGTCTTGCCGTCTGAACCCAGCAGCAGCAGCGGCCTGCCAAGCGGATCGGTCAGCGCGAGACGCAGCGAGGCCGGGGCTTGGGCCTCCAGCTGCGCTGGATAAGTCTCCTGCCGGGTGTACGCCTTCCATGTCAGCTGCACATCGCTGTCCACCGCCTCGACGCAGGATTGATTGAGAAAGCCGCGCAGGCGTTTTTCCGCCTGCCGCAGCGGCTCGCCGTCGAGCTGCGCTGACTGCTGCGGCATTTTGGCCGAGCAGCCGCCAAGCAGAAGGACAGCGGCGCAGAGCCAGGCAATTTTTGTCGTGTTCATGGTTTTTCCTTGAGAGCTGCTATTTTTTCTTCAATCCGCCGCCGCTCGGCCTCCTCCCGCGCCTGCATCCGCCTGCCGCCCTGATCTGTCTTGGCGCGGTGCAGCTCCAAAGCCCGCCGCCATGCTTGGACGGCCTCCTCCTTCCGTCCAGCAGTCAGATGCACCTCGCCGAGATGGTCGAATACGGTCGGATCGTCAGGAACAAGGCGGGCCGCCTCTTCCAGTGTTTTCAGGGCCTCGCCCAGATTGCCTTGGCGGTAATAGACCCAGCCGAGGCTGTCATACACGCAACCCTCTTCTGGCCGCAGCTCTTTGGCGCGGGTCAGGTAGAGAAAGGCTTTGTTCAGGTTCACCTTGCTTTCGGCCCAAGCGTAGCCGACATAATTTAGCGCGCCGACATGATCCGGGCTGACCTTGAGCAGCTGCCGCATCACAGTCAGGGCTTTCTTTTTTTTACCGCTGAGGTCTAAAAAAAGGCCGTATTCGTAGAGCAGTCGCTCGTCTCGAGGATGAGCCTGCACGCCCTGCTGATAGATTTTTTCAGCCGACTCGTCCTGCTCCGTCGCCTGCCTCAGGCCGGCCAGCGCAAGATACAAGTCCGGCCCCGGCGGCTTGGGCCGGGCCAGCGCGTCCTCCAGCAGCTTGACCGCCTTCTCAGGCCGCTTCAGCTCCTGAAGCGTCCGCGCCCGCAGGAGCAGCCCGTCCTCATGCTCCTTGGCGCCCGGACCGAGCTTCTCCAGCGTTTTTAAAGCCTCTTTATGCCGTTTTTCCTGAAACAGCAGCGCGGCAAGCAGATAGCGGGCCTCAGACAGCTCCTCCGTCTTCAAAAGGTCTTGCAGCAGGCTGATGGCCTTGCCGAACTCCTCCCATTGAATGCAAAGTTTGATCACGGTCAGATCGGCGCGCTCCACATCTCCGGCCAGCTCTTTCAGCCGCCGCAGTTCGGCCATCGCTTTTTTTTTCCGGCCTTGCAGCAGGTGGACGTGAATCAGGCCGATCCTCGCCTCCTCATTCAGCTCGTCCGCTGCCAGCAGCTCCTGATAAATTTTCGCCGCCTTGCTGTACTTTTTCTGCCGCGCCAGCAGCCCGGCCAGCTCCAGCCGCAGATTTTCAGCGGGATTGAGTTCAGCGGCCTGCTGATAATGCTCCAAGGCCTTTGCAAAATTTTTCTCCGCCGCCAGCAGGCGGGCCAGCAGCAGATGGGCAGGAGCGGAGCTGCGGTCAACCGCCAGCACGTTGTTCAGGGCGTTTTTGGCCAAGTCATCCTGATTCGCCAGCAGATGCAGCTCGCTGAGGAGCAGCAGCGGCATGGTGTCCTTTGGATTCAGCGCGTAGGCTTGGCGGCACTGCTCGGCAGCCTCGTCCAGCCTGCCGTCGCGGATCAGCACCTTGGCCAGCAGCATCCGGGACTCCGTGTCGTCAGGGTGCTGGACAAGATGCTCCTCAATCTTTGCCGCCGCCTCCTTGCTCCGGTTCATGTTCAGAAGCAGCTGAAAAAGCTTTTTCGTGATAAAATTCGCTGCCGGGTCGCAGATCAGGGCCTTTTCGTAGGCTTCCAGTGCGGCCTCGTATTTGGTTTCCAGCTCGGCGTGCTGCCCCCAAAGAAAATAAAAATAGCTGCAACTGCGGTCCTTTTCGTCCGGCGGCGCTGTTTTCGCCAGCGGCTCGACCGCCGGAGCTTGGGGCGCAGGTTCGGCAGGAGCCGGAGGAGGAAGCGGCTTTTCCTCCTCAGCCTTGGGCGCGGCCAAAACTGCCGCAACCGTCGGCTTAACCGGCGGCGCAGGTTTCTTTTTTTCAGCGCAGCCGCTGCTCAGGCCGAGCAGCAGGACGGCGGCGGCAAGCAGGACGGCAGATGAATGCGGCGGGCAGCAGGCGGGACGTGAAGCGGGAGAAAGGGACATGATGCGGTTCCGGGTGGCTGTTCTGCGGGCGCAGTTCTTTTTCCCATGATATAACATGGCTGCTGCTCTTGCACAAGGAAAGAACGAGGAAAGGAGGAGATGATGCGAAAAACTGCGGCAGGAGGCGGGCTGCTCTTCGCCTACGGCACCTTGCAGGATGCAGAACTTCAGCGGATTCTTTTCGGCGCGCCATGCCGGATGCGCAAGGCCGCGCTTCTGGACTGGACGCTGCATGTTGCGTCCGAAGGCTGGCTGTTCATCAAGCCCGATCCGGCGGGCAGCGTTTCCGGCAGCCTGCTGGAGTTAGACGCAGAGGCTTTGCGGACAGCGGATTTATGGGAGGAGATCCCGACGCTGTATCAGCGGGAAAAAGTCGCAGTCAGGCTGGCAGACGGCGGCGAATTGGAGGCGTGGGCCTACACCCGCCGGACAGCGGAGGGTGTTCCGCATTCCGGCGGCGCGTTGAGCCTTTTACGGCGCGAGGACATGCTCGCCGCGCTCCGCCGCTCAGTCTTGAACTGAGGACGAAGCGGCCAGGAGCGGAATATTGGTGCCAAACAGAGCATTGGCGGTCTTGGCCAGCACGAAGAAGGCCGTCAGCGGCAGGATGATGACCTGAATCAGAAAAATGCCGAGATAGAGAAAGGCGAGCTGGAGAAGGTTTTCGGTCAGGCTGCCGATGTTTTTGCTGACCTCGGTCAACGCCTCGCGCAGTTCCGCTGACTTCTGCTTGAGAAAGGCAGCTGTTCCAAAGATGCCGCCATCCGGCAGGTGGAAATCCTTCAGCTTGTCGAACCCGGCGGAACCGGCGGCCAGATTGCCGCGCACCTCCTCGATCCGGTCGTTGAAGAAAGTCTCGTTGACTGCGTCATTGATCAGCGAGGAGACCGGCAGGCAGAATCGGGCCGCAAAGAGCAGCAGGGCGAATCGGGTCAGCATGTTCTGCGCAAAGGCCGCCCGCTCGCCGCCGAACCAGATCAGCAGCGAGAGGAGCAGCAGCAGGACAGCCAGCGCGGGCGGCGCGAGCGAGATGCCGATTTCGTAGGCCAATTTCTGCACGCCCAGCGAGATGACCGCCGTCACCAAGACATCGGAAACACGCTCAGTGAGGTCGTCAATCGGATCAAGGGCTTGTCCGACCGCCAAAGACACGCCTACCCCGGCGGGCTGCAAATGCAGGCTGGACTCCTCAATGATGGAAACCGAGGCGTTGATCACCCGGCAGGTGGCGTAGGACAGCCCGCCTTTGGTGATCGCGGCGCGGAAGTAGGCATCAGCCTGGTCGTCCAGCACCGGCAGGCGCAGGCCGGGAGACAGGAACAACAGGACAGCGGCGAGAATTCCGGTAGCAGACAGCAATGCTTTCCGCATCAGTGGGTTCATGCTGCGCTCCTGTGGCCTCATCGTTGCTCAGGCAGAATTGCCCTTGTCAATCCCTTGGTTGGCGAGCTGATCCGCCCGTTTGTTCTGCTCCCTCGGCACATGCGCGACCGACCAGCATTCCAGCCGGGCGAGCAGCCGCTGCGCCTCGTCAAATAGCGGCTTCAGCGTCTCGTGCTTGACCTTGTAGCGTCCTTGCAGCTGGCGGACGATCAGCTCGGAGTCAAGGCGGATGTCCAAGCTGGCGCAGCCCAGCTCCAAGGCAGTCTGCAAACCGAGGAGCAGGGCGCGGTATTCCGCCGCGTTGTTGGTGCAATGGCCAAGGGCCAACGAGCGGGCGGCCAGCTCGCAGCCCGCCGCGTCAAAAAGCGCGGCGCCCGCGCCCGCCGGGCCGGGATTGCCTCTGGAAGCCCCGTCGGTGAACAGCCGCCAGCCGCTCATTCGTTCAGCTCGTCGTCTTCGTCCTCAGCTTCGTCCATCTCCTCGATTTGAGAACGTAAAGTCTGCGGCTGCTCCGGCTGGTTGGGATCAGGCTTGTAGTAGAGGATACGCTGGCAGGCCGGGCAGGAGCAGACTTCGCCGCCCTTGCGCACGAGATTGAAGTGCTGCGGCGGCACGGTCATGAAGCAGCCCTGGCAGACTCCGGCGACAACCCGGACCACGGCCAGCCCCTTGCGCTTGACCAGCAGCTTGTCGTAGCGTTTCCGCTGCGCCTCCGGGATGTCCTTGGCCAGCTGGCTGCGGCTGACCGCGACTTCAGCCTGCCGCGCTTCAATCTGCCGCACAGCCTCCTCTGCTTTTTTCGCGGCCTCAGCCAGCAGTTTCAGCTCGCCCTTGCAGAGCTGCTCCAGCTCCGCCGCCCGCTTCAGCTCGGCTTCAGCATCCTCCTCCGCTTGGAGCATCTGCTCCTCAGTGTCGCGGATCTGCTTTTTCGCGTCCTCAATCTCTTTGAGCAGGGCCTGATGCTCGCGGCTGGTCTGCACCTGCATCATCTTGACCTGACGCTCTTTAATCCGCTCCGCCGCCTCCTCGCCCGCCGCCCGGATCGCCTCGCGGCTCTTCTCCAGCTCCGCCGCCCGCTCCCGGCACTGTCCGGCCTGCGTCTCCCGGTCTTTGGCCGACTGCTCACGGGCCGCCAAGTCCTCGCGGATCCGCTCCGCCTCGCGGTCAAATCCGGCCAGCTCCGTGTCAAAATCCTGCAAGGCAATCAGCCTGCTGATCTCATCGTTCAAAATGCTCTCTCCTTTCTTTGCAAGTTGTCGTCGTTATTCTTCAGAATTCTGCTCCGCCAGCCTGAGCGGGCTTTTTTGAGCGGCAAGATAAATCCGCACGTCCAAGCCCGCCTGCTGTGTCTTTACTGTCAGCAGCTGGCTGAGGCGGCCCATCGCCGGATTTTCCGTGGCGAAATGGCCGCCGTCCAGCAGCCACAGCCCGGCCTCCTCAGCCCAGCGGGCGATGTGGTGCTTTATCTCCGCTGTGAGAAAAACATTTGCGCCAGCTGCCAAGGCGGCTTCAGCCAAGTCCGCGCAGGAACCGCCGCAGACCGCCGCCCGGCGCACTGCTGCCGGGCGTGGCCCGGCCTCCAGCAGCCACGGCAGGGGCAGAGCCGTCCGCAGCCGGTTCAAAAACGCCTTCGGCGGCAGCGGCTCCGGCAGCGTGCCAATTCTGCCGATGCCGCAGCAGGAGGCAGTCTTGTAGGCAGTCTTGTCCGCTGCCAGCGGCGCGGTTTCAGTCAAGCCCAAGGCATCGGCCAGCACGTCGCTGACCCCGCCGGAGGCCGCGTCAAAATTGGTGTGGCAGCCGATGACGCTGATGTCCGCCCGCAGCGCGGCGGCTAAAAACATGCCGCCCGGCTGATCCGTGCGCAGCTGTTTCAGCGGCTGAAAAATGGCCGGGTGGTGGGTGATGATCAGATCAGCGGCCAGAGACTGCGCCTCGGCGACCACTGCGGCTGTCGCATCCAAGGCGAGCAGGACAGCACTGACCCGGCTGCGCGGGCTGCCGACCAGCAGCCCCACATTGTCCCAGCTGGCGGCCAAGGCGGCAGGCGCGATTTCCTCAAGGATGTCAAGAAACTGCTGAACGTCGCTCACGGAACAAAAAAAGAGGCGCAGCCTGTGACGGATGCGCCTCTTGGGAGTGTATGGTGTTTTGCGCGGCTGTCTAAAAACAGATTTTTGCTGCCAACAGGAATTCGGGAGCGGCTTGAATTCAACAAACTGCTGCGCGTGGAGTGTTTCATTAAGGCAGAGACTGTTCCCTGCCGCCAGACTGCGCTGGTGGGCCTACCTGGACTCGAACCAGGGACAGACCGGTTATGAGCCGGTGGCTCTAGCCAACTGAGCTATAGGCCCGCAAGGTCAAGCTGATTATTATCGCCGACAAGGCGGCGCAGGTCAAGCGGAAACAGCAAAAAACCGGAAAAAGCATTGCCTCTGCCTCCTGCGGCGTTTGAAGGCGGGCGTTTCCGGCCCGGAGATGATAGACTGCGGCCAACTGCTTCCCCTTTGCTCCGGTGCGTCATGATTTCCAGCAATCTGCTTTATTTTTTGGCCGCGATTCTTGTCCTCTCGATCTCTACCGCGCCAGAAGAGCCGCAGCTTGCGCCGCTGATGGCCCTGCCGCTGCTGGCACTGATCTTGCTGATTTTCCACCGAGTGGCTGTCAAAGTCTTCCGCGCCGCAGGCTGCCGGGGCGGCGCCGCTGCTTATTTCGCAGCAGAAAGCCGCCTGACCCTGCTTGCCGCCGTGTTTTTTGCCGGATCGGTCGTCGCCTTTGACCTCAAATATTACCTGCGGCCTTTGTCTTGGGGCGGCAGGCTGCCGACGCTGGAAAACCTCGGCGGTCTGCTGCTGTTTTTCCTCTTTCTCACCCTGCTCTGGCTGCCCGCCCGTCCCGTTTATGAACGGCTCTTCGGACGCAGCCGCAGCCCTGCCGGATTTGCCGCTGTCAATATCCGCCTCAATCTGCCGGTGGTGCTGCCGTGGCTGATTCTCACGCTGATTTTTGATCTGCTCCGCCTGCCGCCTGCCGGAAAGAAGCTGCTGGACTCATCCTGGGGCGAGCCGCTCTTTTTCTTGGTTGCGGTGCTCTGTTTCGCTCTGTTTTTTCCGCCCTTGATCAGCAGGCTCTGGGGCTGCTCGCCGCTGCCGCCGGGGCCGACGCGCAGCATGGCCGAGGCATTTTTCCGCCAGCAGAAATTCTCCGCCGCCATTCTCAGCTGGCCGCTGCTGGAAGGCCGCGCCCTGACCGCCGCTGTCATGGGCATCGCGCCGAAATTCCGTTATCTGTTGCTGACTCCTGCCTTGACAGCCGCGCTTGATCAGGAGGAACTGGAGGCGGTGCTGGCCCATGAGATCGGCCATGTCAAAAAAGGCCATCTTCTGCTCTACCTGCTGCTGCTGCTCGGCTTCAGCCTGCTGGCCGACGCGCTGGCCGGGCCGCTGATAGCCCTGCTCTTCGGCAGCGGCTGGTTCTGGCGGCTGCTGCTCTGGTCCGGGCTGACAGCGGAGAAGCTGGCCGGACATATAGCCGCTGTCTGCATGTTGGCCCTGACGCTGCTTTACTTCCGTTTTCTCTTCGGCTGGTTCATCCGCAATTTTGAGCGGCAGGCCGATCTGCACGCCTTTCACGTCCAAGGCGGAGCTTTCCCGCTGATCCGAGCTTTTGAAAAAATCGCCGTCCTCACTGGCAGCCCGCGCAATCAAAAAAACTGGCACCATTTCGGCCTGGGCGAGCGGATGGACTTTCTTTTTCGCTGCGAACACGAGCCATGGCTGGCGCGGCGGCACGAGCGCAAGGTGCGCAGCTGTTTGGCCGCATATTTTCTGCTGATCGGCGCGGCGGTCGGGCTGCTGCCAAAGCCGGACGGCGACGCAGTGCAGCGGACGGCCCAGCTGCGCTATGCCGCAGCGGCAGTCGAGCAGAAGCTGCGCGAAGAGCCGGGCAGCGGCGCGCTGCTCCGGCTGCGGGCGGAACTGCTGCTGGAGCAGGGCAAGGAGCGCGAGGCAGCGACCGCCTTTGCCGCCGCCCTGCAAGCAGAACCGGATGCTGGCGCGCTGAACAATTTAGCCTGGCTGCTGCTGACTGCCAAAGACAGCGGCCTGCGCGACCCGGCCAAAGCCTTGCCGCTGGCTGAGGACTCCGTCCGGCTGGAGGAGCGCGGCCACAGCCTTGACACTCTGGCAATGGCCCTGTGGGCGCAAGGCCGGACTGCGGCGGCGGTGGCCGCTGAAAAGCGGGCGGCGGTGCTTGATCCGGCCAATCGTGCGTATTACCAAGCCCAAGCGAAAAAAATGGCCGCCGGACCGTGGCCTGATCTTACTCAGCCTTTTTTGCCGTGAAATCGAGCAGCAGATACCCTGCCAGCCCGGAGAGCAGCGAACCGGCGATGATGCCCACGCGCTCGTCAAATCCTGCCGCTGCGCTGCCGCCTTGGAAAGCCAGCGAGCCGATGAAGAGGCTCATGGTGAAACCGATGCCGCAGAGCAGGCCTGCGCCGTACAGCCCTGTCCAGCCGGAGCCTTGAGGCAGTTCAGCGATTTTCAGTTTGACCGCCGCAAAGCAGAGGGTGAACACGCCGATCTGCTTGCCGACAAAAAGGCCGAGCGCGATGCCGACCGGCACAGGATGCAGAAGCTGCTCCGCGCCCATGCCGCGCAGGTCAAGGCCGGAGTTGGCAAAAGCGAAGAGCGGCAGGATGATGAAGGCGACTGCGGTATGAAGGCTATGCTCCAAGCTCTTCAGCGGCGATATGCCGGGCTGACCTTTGACCGAGAGCGGAATGAACATCGCCAGCACCACGCCCGCCACAGTGGCGTGCACCCCGGATTTCAGCGTCGCCAGCCAGAGAAGCAGGCCGACGATGAGGTAGGGCGTTTTTTTGCCGACATGCATCCAGTTGAGTCCGGCCAGAACCAGCACGCAGCCCCCGGCCAAGGCCAGCGCGAGGAAAGAAATGTTTGCCGTGTAAAAGAAAGCGATGATCAGCACCGCGCCCAAGTCGTCGAAAATAGCCAGCGAGGCCAGAAAAACTTTCAGCGAGGCGGGCACTTTTGGGCCAAGCAGGCTCAGTACGCCAAGAGCGAAGGCGATGTCCGTCGCGGTCGGAATGGCCCAGCCGCGCATGGCGGCGGCATCGCCCCGATTGAGCGCGGCATAGATCAGAGCCGGAAAGAGCATCCCGCCGATTGCTCCGAAAATCGGCAGCATGGCCTTTTTTCGGTCGGACAGCTCGCCGTCAAGAAACTCCCGCTTCAGCTCCAAGCCGACCAAGAAGAAGAAAACCGCCATCGGCCCGTCGTTGATCCATGTGGTCACAGAAAGGCCCAATATTTTCGCAGAGAAAATGCCTTCATAGACCGGATTGAGAAAGCTGTTGGCGCAGATGATGGCCAAGACCATCGCCGCCATCAGCAAGATGCCTCCGGCAGCCTCCATCTTGAGAAAATCAGCGAGAAAATTGGACGGCTTGCTGTTCATGACGCTCCTCCTTCGTGCAAGTTCGGTTCTGCGGCAACGAAGCGGATTTATTGACAGACCGCAGGCTGCCGCCGCTCAGGTCATGCTTGCATGGTAGCAGCTGGCGGAACAGATTGCAAACGATACCGGTCAGCCGCGCCGCTCGTTGATGTAAATCCTCGGCACGCGCTGGCTGATGCCGGTCAGCACTTCGTAGCTGATTGTGCCAAGCTGGGCGGCCAGATCGTCCGCAGTGATTTCCTCCTCGCCTTGTCTGCCGATCAGCACCGCCTCGTCGCCGTTGTACGCCTCGCCGCCGCCGATGTTGACCACAAGCTGGTCCATGCAGACTGTGCCGACCAGAGGATACCGCCTGCCGCGCAGCAGCACCTGCCCTTTGTTCGACAGCCCGCGTGAGTAGCCGTCGGCGTAGCCTATGGGCAGGGTGACGGCCCGGCAATTCTCAGGCGCGGTCCATGTTCTGCCGTAGCCGACGCTGCTGCCTTTGAGAATCACTTTGAAATACATCACCTTTGCCCGCAGCGAGAGGGCTGGCAGCAGCTTGGCCTCAGCCGCCGTGTGCGGTGAAGGGTGGCAGCCGTAGAGCATGATGCCCGGCCTGACCATGTCCAAATGGCTTTCCGGCAGGCGCAGGATGGCGGCGGAATTGGCGATTTGCAGCAGCGGCTTGGGCTGGTCGGCGCGCCGCTCGTAGAAGCGGGCCGCGTCCAAGAAGCGTTCCAGCTGAAGGCGGGCAAAGCTGAGGTCGTCGCTGTCGGCATTGGCGAAGTGGGAAAAAACAGAGACCACGTTGACCTGCTTTTCCGCTTTCAGGGCCGCTGCAAAGAGCTTGTCCGCATTGGAATGCCGGATGCCGATGCGCATCATGCCCGTGTCAATTTTCAAATGGACATTGACCCGCTTTTTATAGAAGGCGGCTGATTCGCTGATGAGCTGGAGCGCGTCAACAGAGCCGACGGTGAAGTCGATCTGGTTTTCAATGAAAAGGCCGATCTGAAATTTGGAGAACGGCCCGGAAGTGATGATCGGAACAGCAATGCCCGCCCGGCGCAGCTCAAGTGCCTCCTCAACAAAAGCGGTGCCGAGATAATCCACGCCTTCCGCCGCCAGATGCGCGCCCACCCGCGTCAGCCCGTGGCCGTAGGCGTTGGCTTTGATCATGGCGATGATCTTGCGGCCCGGAGCTTTTTCCCGCACCACGTTCAAATTGTGGCTGATGCAGGCAAGATCAACCACAGCGGCGGCGCGGTGGTAAAGGTCGGCGGCGAATTGTTCCATAATCTTGAGAACGCAGATGAAAAAGGGACAAGCCGCGCGGCCTGTCCCGGCAAGATTGACGGCGGGCTGGATGGTTCAACTGCCGAACAGCTCCTTCTCGACCAGCTCGCAGAGCAGATGCTCGATCCAGAGATGCGCCTCCTGAATCCGGGGCGTTGAGGCGGACGGCACATTCAGCAGCAAATCAGAGTGCTGCGCGACACCATGCGCCGGAATGCTGAGGCCGCCGGTGAGGGCGGCGGTTTTCAGGCCGATCTCCTTGGCTGCGGCCAACGCCTTGACCACATTGGGCGAAGTGCCGGAGGTGCTGATGCCGAGGGCGATGTCTCCCGGCCTGCCAAGGGCCTGCACCTGTTTGACAAAAATCAGATCATAGGAAAAGTCATTGCCCACTGCGGTGATGACCGAAGTGTCGGTGGTCAGGGCGATGGCGGGTAGCGGCGGGCGGTTGAGCAGGAAGCGGTTGACGAATTCCGCCGCCACGTGCTGCGCGTCCGCCGCGCTGCCGCCGTTGCCGAAAATCAGCAGCTTGCCGCCGCTGCGGAAGGTTGCAACAATCAGCCCGGCCAGCGCGAGAATTTGGCCGGCGGATTCAGCGGCAAAGATTTCCTTGGCCCTTGTTGATTCGGCAAGGCTGGCGGCGACCAGCTCCAAGCTCATTTCGGCTGCTCCGAAGGCTGGGCCGCTTTGGCTTCCGGCGCTGCCGGAGGAGGAGCATTTGCCGGAGCGGGAGCCGGGGAAGCCGCCTTTGCTGCGCTGGCTGCCGCTGCTGGTTCAACGGTCGGCTTCACCTCAGGCGCGGGCGCAGGATTGTCCACAATGATGTCATTTTTGATCCGGGCGAGAATTTTGTCGCCGATGCCATAGACCTCCTTCAGCTCCTCAATCTGTTTGAACGGGCCTTTCTCCTGCCGCCGCTGGATGATGGCCTCGGCCTTGACCGGCCCGATGCCCGCCAGCGTGGTCAGCTCCTCTTTGGTGGCGGTGTTGATGTTGACTGCCGCATAGGCTGCTGCGGTCAGCAGGAAGAACAGAAGAACTGCGAGCGCGACATGTTTCATGACAGCTCCTGAGTTGAATTGCGCCGCACGGCAAAGAGAAAATGCAAGGCGCGGCGGAAGGACAGGAAAACATATAAAACCTGCCTGCTGCGGAAGTCAAGAGGAAATTTTCGCAGCTGCCCCCGCCTGAAGCCGCCGCCCGCCTTTTACAAAGCCTTTACAATTTATCCCGCCGCTGACAAAATCCCTTTACATGGACAGGGTAAAGTACCCTTGAAAGCAGGGGGAACAGCTTCCCGCAACCGAGACAAGACTTCCACAGGAGACACAAATGAGCGCAAACATCCGCAAGAAAATCGGCACCGGCATCATGGCAGTTCTGCTTGCAGCAGCCATTGTCCCCAGCATCGCTGAAGCCCGCCGGGGCAACTGCAACAAAGGCGGCGGCCAAAGCATGGGCATGAACTGCGGCATGAAGGGCGGACGCGGCGGCGCGGCCTTCGGCATCTGGCAGAATTCGCAGGCCGTGCAGGACTTGGGTCTGAGCGCGGATCAGGTGAAGAAGCTGAAAGAGGCGGAGTTCGCCTCCCGTGAGAAGCAGCTGCCGCTGATGGGCGAGCTGGACGGTCTGCGCCTCAAGATGGATCAGGCGTTCGCCGCTGACCCGGTGGATGAGAAGGCGGTGCTGGAGCTGACTGAGAAAATCTCGGCGGTGAAAGGCAAGCTCTCTGTGCAGCGGGCCGAGGACAAGCTGGCCTTGAGCAAAATCCTCACCCCGGAGCAGATGGGCAAGATGCAGTCCATGCGCGGCATGGGCTGCAATGGCAAGGGTGGCGGCAGCAAGCCTTGCGCCATGAACGGCCAAGGCAACGGCGGCAAGCCCTGCCAGATGAACGGCAAGGGCGGCGGCCAAGGCATGGGCGCAGGCAAAGCGCAGAATTAATTCTGGACGCGCCATATTCTGTCCGGTATGTTTTTCATGCCGGACAGCCTTTTTTCACACATCATCCTTCAGGTTCACACAAAAAAATGAGCATCAAACGCGAATGGACCACCCCGGTCACCGCAGGCGCCTTCCTGATTCTCGCCGTCACCGGCCTGTTCATGTTTTTCCATGCCGCGCCGCATTTAGCCAAAGAGACGCATGAGTGGATGGGCTGGGTCTTTCTTGCCGCCGCCGCTTTGCATCTGGCGGTGAATTTCTCCGCCTTCAAGACCTATCTTGCCCAACGCAAGGGCCAAGTGCTGCTCGGCCTCTGCGCCCTGATTCTCTTGGTCAGCCTGATGCCCTTCGGCGGCAGCGGCGAGCCGCCCTATGTCGCGCCGTTGCGCAGCTTGGGCAAGGCACCGCTGGCCACGCTGGCCCAAGTGGCGCAGATCAGCCCGGAGCAGGCAGTTGAGCGGCTGAAGAAAGAGGGCTTGGCTGTGCAGTCGGCCCAGCAGAGCCTGAGCGAGCTGGTCGGCGAGGACGTGCGCAAGCAGCTGCGTTTCATGCGGATGCTGATGGACAAATAAGACCTTTCACCCTGAGGACATGCCATGAGTGCCAGCCCGAAGCAGCAGGTGGAGATTGATCCGGCTCTGCTCCTTGATCCGCCCCGCAGACGACGCGGCTTCGGCTGCTTGTTCTGGCTGCTTCTCCTCGGCGGGCTGGCCGCTGGCGGCTCTTATTTTTATGCAGAGCGGCAGAAGCAGAGCAGTCGGTCAGCCGCGCCGCAGATTGAGTACAAGACCGAGAAAGCCCGCATCGGCGACGTGGTGGTGACGGTCACAGCCACCGGCGCGCTCCAACCCACCAATCAGGTGGATGTGGGCAGCGAGCTGTCCGGCAGCATTGAAGAAGTGCTGGTGGACTACAACGATATGGTCAAGGCCGGGCAGGTGCTGGTGCGGCTGGATGTCACCAAGCTGCTGGCGCAGGTCAAGCAGAATGAAGCCTCGCTGGCGGCGGCCAAGGCCAAGGTGCTGTCAGCGGCGGCCACCATTCAGGAGACAGCCAGCAAGCTCGGTCAGCTCCGCAAGATACGCGAACTGAGCGGCGGCAGGAATCCTTCCCAGTTTGACATTGACGCGGCAGAGGCGGCGGCGGCGAGGGCCAAGGCGGACAAAGCCAGCGCGGAGGCGGGCGTGGCCGAAGTGGAGGCCAAGCTGAACATGACCCTGACCGACCTGAGCAAGGCGGAAATCCTCTCGCCGGTCAACGGCATCGTCCTCAGCCGGAGCATTGAGCCGGGCCAGACGGTGGCCGCTTCCTTTTCAGCGCCTGTCTTGTTTCAATTAGCTGAAGATCTGACCAAGATGGAGCTGCACGTGGATGTGGACGAGGCGGACATCGGCCAAGTCAAAGAAGGGCAGCAGGCGCAATTCACCGTGGACGCATACCCGGAGCGTAAGTTCTCCGCCGTGATCCGGCAGGTGCGTTTCGCCTCCACCGTCACCAACGGGGTGGTCACGTATAAGACCGTGCTGATGGTGGACAACAGCGACCTCGCCCTGCGGCCCGGCATGACCGCCACCGCCGAGATTGAGGTGCAGAAAGCGGAGCGGGTGCTGCTGGTGCCCGCAGCGGCCCTGCGCTTCAATCCGCAGGCGCAGGAGCAGACGCGGAAGAAAGCCTCCTTCATTGATTCGATCATGGCCCCGCCCCGTTTCCCCCGCAGCGAGAAGCGGATGAAGCAGAAAGGCGACAGCCGGGGCGAGCAGCAGCTCTGGCTGCTGGGCGATGACGGCCAGCCCAAGCCGGTGCAGGTGAAGATCGGCCTCAGCGACGGCAGCAACGCCGAGGTGCTGGAAGGCGGTCTCAAGGCGGATGATGTGGTGATCATCTCCGCTGTCAGCAATGGCGGCGGTCGGGGACGATGAGCGCGGCAGCGGAGCAGAGCCAAGCGCTGATCCGGCTGCGCGGGATCAGCAAAGCCTACGGCAGCGGCGATGCCCTGACCTACGCCCTGCACGGGATTGATCTCGACATCGCCAAGGGTGATTTTGTCTCGATCATGGGGCCAAGCGGCTCCGGCAAATCCACCTGCATGAACATCCTCGGCTGCTTGGACACGCCCAGCTCCGGCCAGTATTTCTTCGGCAATGTGGAGGTGAGCCGGATGAGCCGCCAGGAACTGGCCCGCCTGCGCCGCTACTATCTCGGCTTTGTCTTCCAAGGCTTCAACCTGCTCAACCGCACCTCGGCCCTTGAAAACGTCGAGCTGCCCTTGATGTACCGGGGCACTCCGGCCCGCAAGCGGCGGCAGCTCGCCCGCCACGCCCTGCGCATTGTCGGGCTGGAAGGCCGCGAGGCGCACACGCCGGGCGAGCTGTCCGGCGGCCAGCAGCAGCGGGTGGCCATCGCCCGCGCCATCGTCACCCAGCCGTCTGTGCTCTTTGCCGACGAGCCGACCGGCAATCTCGACACCGCCCGCAGCCACGAGATCATGGAGCTGCTCTGCGGCCTCAATCAGGAGAACGGCATCACCATCGTCATGGTCACGCATGAGCCGGACATGGCCGAATACACCAAGCGGATCGTCCGCTTTGTGGACGGGCATGTGGCTGAGGAAAAACAAGAGGTCTGAACCATGCTCTTCAACACTGTCCTGCTCGCCCTGCGCGACATCCGGCGCAACGTGCTGCGTTCCTTTCTCACCATTCTCGGCATCATCATCGGCGTGGCCGCAGTCATCACCCTGGTCACGGTCGGCAACGGCAGCACCGCCCGGATCGCGGGCCAGATCGCCAGCATGGGCACCAACGTCCTGATGGTCATGCCCGGTCAGCATCGGGGGCCGGGATCGGCTTCCGCGCCGCCTTTCACTCTGGCCGACGTGCAGGCGGTCCGCCGCGAACTCAGCCACGTGAAGGCCGTGGCCCCGTCGGTCTCGGCCAACTCCACTGCCGTGGCTGGCAACCGCAACTGGTCAACCAGCATCACCGGCAGCTCCAATGAGTTCTTCACCGTCCGCAACTGGGTGATTGAAAGCGGCAGGGTTTTTGAGCCGACTGAGCAGCTGGCGGGCAAGGCGGTCTGCCTGATCGGCCAGACCGTGCGCAAGAACCTTTTTCAAGATGAAGACCCAATTGGAAGGAGCGTCCGCCTTGGCAAGGTCTCCTGCCAGGTGATCGGCCTGCTGCAAGAGAAGGGGCAGTCGACGATGGGCCGGGATCAGGACGATTTGATCGTCATGCCCATGCTGGCGGTGCAGCGGCGTTTCACCGGCAGCAGGGACGTGTCCATGATTCAGCTGGCGGTGGACGACGGCGGCTCGACCGAGCAGGTCACAACGGCCCTGACCGAGCTGCTGCGCAAGCGCAGGCGGATGGCCGAAAACGAGGAGGACAACTTCAGCATCCGCGACACCAAGGAGCTGGCCGCGATGCTCACCGGCACCACCAAGACCATGACCGCCCTCCTCAGCTCAGTGGCCGCAGTCAGCCTGCTGGTCGGCGGCATCGGCATCATGAACATCATGCTGGTCTCCGTCACCGAGCGCACCCGCGAGATCGGCATCCGCCTCGCCATCGGCGCCTTCGAGCATGAGGTGATGCTGCAATTCCTCACCGAATCCGTGGTGCTCTCATCGCTCGGCGGGATCATCGGCATCCTCCTTGCCTTGGCATCGTCTTACGGCCTCAGCGGCGTGCTGGACATCCCCTTCCTGCCGGACATGCAGATCATTCTTGTCGCCTTTCTTTTCTCCGCCGCTGTCGGTGTGATCTTCGGCTATTTCCCGGCCTTGAAGGCAGCGCGGCTTGATCCTATTGATGCGTTAAGGCATGAGTGACGCGCCGACAAAAAAAGCCGGAAACCCTTTCTCAGCCTTTTTCCAGAAAAGGCGAGGTGTCGCCCTTGCCTGCCCGCAGGATTTCCGGCTGTTCGGTCATCAAGGAAATCACTGTTGACGGCTCCGGGAAGACCTCGCCGCCGTCAATGATCAAGTCCACCTGGCCGCCGAACAGCTCTTCAACTTCGTAGCAGGCCGCCGGAGCCTCGCAGCCCTCGCGCAGGGCGCTGGTGTTCAGCACCGGATTGCCCAGCGTCTCGATCAGCGCAAGGCAAATCGGCGACTGCGGCAGCCGGATGCCCACAGTCTTCTGTTTGGTCAACATGATTTTCGGCACCAATTTTGAGCCGGGCAGCACCATGGTGTACGGGCCGGGCAGATGCTTTTTCAGCAGACGGTAGGCCGGACTGCTGACGTGGGCGTACTGACTGATGTCAGCCAGCGAGGCGCACATGAAGGAGAACGGCTTCTGCTTGGGCCGCTGCCTGATCTCATGCACCCGCTTGACCGCCTTCTGATTGAAGATGTCGCAGCCGATGCCGTACATGGTGTCGGTGGGATAGCAGATCACCCCGCCTTTCCGCAGCACTTCGACCGCCTGTCCGATCAGCCGCTGCTGCGGGTTGACCGGATTGATTTCTATCTGTTTCGCCATTTTTTTCGTTTCCCGCCATCTTGGACTTGATCTGCCTGCGCGGGCATTGTACACAGAAAGAAGACAGCGGACAAGTCCGGCCTTGCCGCCGCCAAGGCGCGCGTTTTCCCGGCGGGCGGCGATGCGGCTTGTTGCGGCAGATAAAATGTCCTATAATGCTTTGACTCCGTCGGTCACGGCAGAGTTTCCCGTTCATAACTTTTTCTTCCGCCAGCAGAAAAAATGCCTTCACAGACCGATCAGCGGACCGCCGATTTACAGGAAGTCAGCGCGCTCCTTGCGCAGCATCCGCGCATTATTCTGGCGCAGACCGAGGGCGAGCCGCCGGACTGCTATGAGCTTGAATACCGGCTGACCGGCTTGGTCCGCGAGGAGGACGGCAGCGTCCGCCGGGTCTCCCGGCATGTGGTGTTGATCACCCTGCCCTTCGGCTATCCGCATTTTCCGCCTGCGGTCAAGCCGCTGACTCCGATTTTCCATCCTGACATTGACCCGGACGCAGCGCGCATTTCAGCGCAGTGGCAGCAGGAGCCGTCCCTTGCCAAGCTCATCCTCCACATAGGCGAGATGATCTGCGGCAAGGTGTACAGCTTGGAGGATCCGTTCAATCAGGAGGCGGCGGACTGGTACAGCGAACATGCGGCGGAGCTGCCGTTGGACAGTTTGGAAGGCGGCGCGGAGCCGGAAGACTTTGATCTCGGCTTGGAAGATATTGATCTTGGACCGACAGCCGGGGCGGAGCCGGAGGAGCAGGGCTTTGAGCTGTCCTTGGAGCTGGAGCCGCCGCAGGCCATTGAGGATGTCGCCAGCCTGACCGCCGCGCCAGCAGCGGCGGAGCTGGACTTTGAGCCGCCGCAGGATTTTGATCTCGGCTTGGAGGAATCCGCCGCGAAAACGCCGCAGGACGAGGCTGATTTCGAACTGGAGATCGGCGAGCCGGAAGCCGCGCTCCCGCCCGAGGATTTCGGCCCCAAGCTGGCGGAAATCCGCGCGCATCTTGACCGCCGGGAATTTTTCATCGCCGGGAGGCTGCTGAAAGAGCTGCCGCCCGCGCTGCCGGAGGCCGAAGGGCTGCGGAAAAAAGTCCAGACCGCGCAGGCTCAGTGCGACCAGCTTCTTCAGGAAATGAAAATGCTGGAAGATGAGGACAATTTCCCGGAAGCGCAGCGGATTTTTGAAAAGCTAAAAAAAGTGGCGGTGGACCTGCCGGGGCTGGCGGATATCGGCAGGCGGCTCCAGCAGTCGCAGTCCATGCTGGACACGTTCTCGCTGCCGGAGGAGCCAGCTGAGGAGGAGCCGGAAAAAAGAAAAAAGAAAAATGGCAAAGCCGGCAAAGAGCCGCCTCCGCCGCCAAAGGCGAAAGAGAAAACCGCCGTTCCGCCGCCCAGAGAGAAAAAAGAAATTTCCACGACGAAATCCAAAATCGTCCGGGCGGCGCGGCAGCCGGTGCCTGTGGCTCCTTTTGCGATTGCGGCGGGTGTGGCGGCGATGATCGTCGCCGGAGTGATGTTATATACCAGAGACACCAACATGCTGCTGGAGGCCACGCTTTCTTATCAAGATGGGCAGAACGCTGTCCGGCATAATGATTTTCAGGAGGCGCAGCAATATGTCGGCGCCGCGCAGGCCAAGCTGAAGACGGTTCTCCTGCCTGTGCCAGGCAAAGGCCAGCTCAAAGCTGAAATTGAAAAGCTGCTGGCGGATGAGGCATACCAGCGCGGCATTCAGGGCGAGGGCAAATATAAAGGCCAGTATCTGCCGGTGCAGGAGGTGAAGGACCGCGAGCAGCTGGACCGGCTGGCCGTACAGGCCGAAGTCTTGGCGGCGGCGGCGAATTTCGGTCCGGCGGCCACGGCCTATGAGGCGGCCTCAACTTTCGCCGCCTCCGCCGCCAGCGGCAGTCTGGCGGCGGAAGCGGAGCAGCTTAAAGAGCTTGCCAGGCAGCTGCGGATCAAGGATGCGCTCAGCAACGCCAAAAAAGCTGAACACGCCGGTGACTGGAAATACGCGGAGGACACCTACCAGAAGGCGCTGGAGCTGTCCGAAAGCCTGGCCAGCGCGGATGATCAGTCGGCCATCCGCAAGCAGATGGAGGCCATGCGGCTGCACCGTGATCTTGATCAGTCAAAACAAAATCTGACCAGCGCGCAATGGCAGGAGGCGGTCAGAATTCTTGAGCAGGCGAAAGCGCGGCTGGAGGCGAATCCAGAGGCCGCCACCCCAGAGCAGCGGCTGGAGGTCGAGCGGCTGCTGGCCCGGTCGAGGCTGCATCAGATTCTCTCCTCGGCACGTCAGAACTATGACAGCGGCAACCCGGCTGCCGCCGTCCAAGGCTACAAGAACGGCCTGGCCTTGCTCGACAGCCAGACTGCTTTATTTGATCAGGCCGACCGCAACGCCGCGCCGTCGATCCGACGGACTGTGCTCATGATTGAGATAGGTGTTGAGCTGAACGCGGCGGTGCAGGCGGAAAATCAGCGCTCGCTGACAGCCGCCCTGCGGCATTACCGAAAAATAGAGGAGCTGCTCAACACGCCGGATTTGATCAAGGATGAAAATCTGAAAGAGCTGGAGGCCAATGTCCGCGACAAATTCAGCAGCCTCAGCCGCGAGGCGGGCATGAAACTGAAAATGAACTGGCTGAACCGGAATTTCCGGCGCATTTTCTCTGAAGCCTATCCTAATTCCCGCAGCGCCGACCTGCGCAGTCCGGATCTGCATCTGATCAAAAAGAGCGGCGGTCAAGAACTGTACAAGCTGATCTGCATTGAGCGCAGCCGGGGCAGCTCCTATCAGCTGGAGCTGATCTACCGCTACGATCCGCTTTCAGATCAGTGGAGTCCCTGCCCTGGCTGTCAGTGATGGTGATGAACGCCGCCGCCGTGGCTGTGCGCATGTCCCGGCGCGGCCAGCGGCCCGCCTGCCTGTTTGAGTGCGTTTTTAAGAACATGCTCCGCGTTTTGCAGCGACTCGGCAGCAGCCCGCAGCATCTTCCCGATTTCCGGCGACTCGGCGGCCAGCGTCTCCGCCCATTGGAGAAATTCCGCGCTGTGGCCGTGATTGTGCTCAATCCAATGCGGCAGCAGCACCCGCACTTTGTCCAAATTGTTCATCTGTCCTTTCCTGTGTTCTGTTCCATTAAAAGAATTGCGCCGTTGAGCAGGTCAACGCTCCTGATCCGCACCCCGCGCAGAGTCAGCGGCTCCTCAAAATAGGTGCTGAGCACCACTCCGTCCGCTGTCACATCCACGCCGGTCACAGACTCCATCACCGTTTCCCGGCTGCCTTGCCGTTCCACCACCGCCTTGAGCTGGCACATGTGTTTTCTCCTTTCAAATCAGAAAGCGGAATTCCCCTTTGCCGAGCAGATCGTGCAGATGCAGGATGCCCAGCACCCTGCCCTGCCCGTCCAGCACCGCCAGCACCGTGATGTCTTTCTCCTGCATCAGGCTGAGCGCATCGGCGGCCATCAGATCCGGGCCGATGCTCACCGGCTTTTTAGTCATCACCTCGGCAACAGCCGCCCCGGCCTTGTGCGTGGCATTGGGCAGCAGGCTGCTGATCAGATAGCGGCGGAGATCGCCGTCAGTGATGATGCCGCGCAGCTCGCCGACGGCTGAGGTGATCAGCACCGCGCCGAGATTTTTGCTGTTCAGCTCGGCAATCGCCTCATCAAAGGCCGCTGTCTCGCTGACCATCGGCACTTTGTCGCCGGTGAGCATGACCTCGCGCACCGCCACCTTCAGCCGCTCGCCCAAGCTGCCGCCGGGATGATTGCGGCGGAAATCCTCAGCCTTGAAGCGGCGGCGCTGGAGCAGAGCCACGGCCAGCGCGTCGCCCAGCGCGAGCGTGGCTGTGGTCGAGGCCGTCGGTGCCAAGCCCAGCGGGCAGGCCTCCTTGGGAACGGCCACATTCAGCACAACTGCCGCCTGTTCAGCCAGCCAAGAGCGGGGGTTGCTGGTCATGGCGATGACTGCAACGGAACGTTCCCCCAGACTGGCGAGAAGCCGGCCCAGCTCCGCCGTCTCACCGGAATAGGAAATCGCCAGCACCACGTCGTTCGGGGCCACCATGCCGAGGTCGCCGTGCATGGCCTCGACCGGATGGAGGAAAAAGGACGGCGTGCCAGTGGAATTGAAGGTCGCCGCCATCTTCTGCCCGACCAAGCCGGACTTGCCGATGCCGGTGATGATCAGCCGGTTGGGCGGGCAGGCCATGATCAGATCCACGGCCTGCACAAACTCTGGCCCCAGCGCGTCCCGCACCGCATGAATTCCTTCCGCCTCAATGGTCAGCACCGCGCGGGCCTGCTCGACGCTCATTTCTTTTCTCCTGTTAAATCAATAACAATTCTGCCGCGTGTCCGGCCTGCCAGCATCTCGTCAATAGTCAGAGAGAGCTGCGCAAGGCCGATGCGGACGCTGAGAGCTTGCAGAGCGTCCTGCAAAAGAGGCCGCCACGGCCCGGCCAATTTGTCCCAAATTTCTTTGCGCCGGGCCAGCGGGCATTCGGCGGAATCAATACCGGCCAAAGTCACTCCGCGCAGGATGAAGGGATAGACCGTCAGCGGCAGCTCGCCGGAAGCCGCGTTGCCGCAGCAGACGACAAGGCCGTTGTACTGCGCCGCCTTGATTGCGCCTGCGAGGATTTCTCCGCCCACGGTGTCCACCACGCCTGCCCAGCGTTCGCGGAGCAGAGCCGCGCTGGCCCGGCCTATGGCTTGCTGGCGATTAAGCACGGCCGCGCAGCCGAGCTGGCGGAGGAAATCGTGCTCGCTTTCCTTGCCGGTGACGGCGGTGACGGCAAAGCCGAGCTTGGCCAACAAGGCGCAGGCTAAAGAGCCGACTCCGCCCGTCGCACCGGTGACTAAAACCGGCCCCTGCTCAGGCCGCAGGCCAAGGGTCAGCAGCTTGTCCACGCACTGAGCGGCGGTGAAGCCAGCGGTGCCGATCTGCATGGTTTCATGCAGGGAAAGCGGCTCCGGCTTGGCCAGCACCCAAGCTGCGGGAACGCGGATGTACTCGCCAAAGCCGCCGGGCGTGTTCATGCCCAGATCATAACACATGCAGAGCACTTCGTCACCTGCGCTGAACTGCGGCACGGTCGAGGCCGCGACTACGCCTGCCGCATCAATGCCCGGCGTGTGCGGATATTTTTTAGTCACGCCCCGGTTGCCACTGGCGGAGAGCGCATCCTTGTAATTGAGCGAGGAAAAATGCACCCGGATCAGCACTTCACCGGACGGGAGGTCAGCGATGCGGCGTTCCTCAACGGCCCGCTGAAAGCCGCTGTCCTCTTCCCGCACGACAAGGGCGCGGAAGGCAGTTTGGTTGTTCATTGTGCAAATAACTTTGAGTTGACTGTTTTGAAAACGATTCTTTCAGACGGACGCATTTTCCGCCTCCGGCCTAGACCGCTCTAATTTTTTAAAATATCCGACAAAGAGCAGCCGGTGAATTCTGCGCAAGCGGCCAAGAAACCGACAATCGCTGCAATCCATGCCAGCCAGCGCTTCCATGCAGAACCATCTTTATCCGGCGGCGGACTTGGTTCCGGCGGCTTTTCAAGCCGCTCCATGTTCGGAAAAACGCCTTCCTCCAGCTGGCGGATAAGGACGTTGCAGCCGCTGCTCATGCAGCGCATGTCCTCGATGCCTTTGCCTTTCATCCGCTCCAAATCCGCCCGGTCGTATTCATGCGGGGTGACGGAAGCGCGGCATTCCCCGCAGCAGCAGGGAATTTTCTCAAAGACGCGCAGCCCCTCGAAACGCCGGTTGATTTTTTCCAGCTCCTCGCGGATCTCGCGCAGGACATGCCTGCGGTCGTCAGCGGACGCGCCCTGCACCTCAATCTTGATGATTTCGCGCCCCTGCTCGCGGTCGCTGATGAAGCGGATTTGTGCCCGGCAGCCGTCTTTCCGCAGCAGCGCACCGTTTTTCCAGACCATTTTCCGGCAGTCCGGGCCGCAGGCATCGTCCTCGCCGCAGCCTTCGATGTTCTCGTGCAGGCGGACAATCAGCCGCCCGATGATGCCTTTAGGCATGAAGGGGTAGTGATACATGTAGCGCAGGGTCTCCGGGCTGTCCTGCCAGTCGGCGTTTTTCGGGGCCTCTTCTGGCAGGAGCTGCGGAGCGATAAAAATTTCCTCGCCTTTTTCTTTGGCCCGGAAGCAGACTTCCAGCCCTTCTTTGAGCATCAGCGGGATCAGCTTGTCCTGCTCGGCGACGGAGAGACCTTTTTTCGTCCAGATGGCTTGCAGCAGCAGCCTGTTGAAGCGGCCTTGGTTGTATCCGACATCTTCATGCTCCAAAATGGCATAAACGGCGTTGACGGCCCAGCTTGGATTGAGGACAAGGAAATCAGCCAGGCCCGGCTCGTTGAAATGAAGGATGAAGCCGAGATCGTGCAGGAACTGGCTCAGGTCATCCTGCTGCTGGCGGTCTTTGATGCCGCATCTGGCGCAGATCTCCGCAAACTGCTGATGCGTGATGTGGTTGACGCGCCGCCGCAGCTGTTTGATTTCCTCCCGCACCTCGTCCCAGAGCTTGGGAATGCGCAGCGGCAGATGGCTGATGTTCCGGCAGAGCAGCTCCTTGACCGTCTTCGTCAGCGCGTCCAGCCTGCCGTCGTTTTTGTCAGCGAAATCAAGCCGCCGCCTGATGATCTCCAAGCCGGGATACTGCTCCTCGGCGGTCTTGCTGTCATAGGGCAAGGGTGGATTTTTGCAGCCTTTCTCGTTGATGACTGCCAGCACCGGCAGTTTGCCGTCCTGCTCGCGGTCGCGGCCCAGCAGGCTGATGATGTCCAGCCAGTAGGAGAAATTGGCGGCTTCCTTTCTGCCGTCGGCAAGCAGGACGTAGAACGAGCGGCGGGTGAGGAAAAACTGGTGGGTCATGTACTGAATTTCCTGACCGCCGAAATCCCAGAGGTTGACGGCAACGCTGGTCTGTTCGTGGTCAAGATGCGGGAAGCTCCAGTTCTCTTTGATCTGAATGCCGACAGTGCTTTTTTGCCGCTCGTCCGGCACCGGATGGGCAGGATTCTGGAGCAGGTTCCAGAGCGTGGTCTTGCCGGTGTCGCCCTCGCCGACGAGCAGCATTTTGATCTCAAAGGCTTCCCGCGTGCCTTGCACGGCGGCGGCCTGCACATAGCGGAGCAGCGCGTCGTTGCCCTGCCTGACGATTTCCGGCGGCGGATCTTCCAGCGGATTTTCATCCAAATCAAGCTCGGCCAGAGCCGCAACGCCCGGCGGCGGGACAAAGCGTTGCAGCCTGTTTTTGCAGAGATTGAGGGCGCGGAGCTGCACGCCGTTTTGCTCCAGCAGGGCGATGACTTGCCCCCAGCGCAGATCATCCAGCCCGGTCGCGGCAAGGTTGAGGCCGATCAGGCTGCCTTGCGCATCGAGCAGATATTTCGGCTGATTTTTTTTGACAGCCATCAGGCTGGCGAACGGAGGCGCAGCCGCATAGTACTCCGGCGCGGGGCGCAGGCTGGTTGTCAGCAGCTCGTCAATCTGGCGGATGAGGTCTGGTTTCATGGTGAATTTTTCATGCCCAAGGCGTTGCCTCGCGCTGATGAGGGAGACAAAAAAAACTCCGAAGGAGTTTCGTTCCTCAGCCCGGAGCACCGCTCCGGGCATACATCGGCCCGGTGATTGCTGTCTCCCACCGCGCCCAAGGCGTTGCCTCGGGCTGATGGGTTGCAGCCTTTCAGGCTGAAAAAATGCTTGGGGAGCATTGCTCCGGGAACTCAATCCCAGACATAGCGTTCGTCATAGTCCACGCCGTATTTTTTGAGAATCCGGCGGAATTCCGCCTGAAAAGAGGCCGCCCGATGATGCTCCGCCTGCCGGGCGATGTACTTTTTCACGTCGTCAACGTGGGACGGACTGACTGAAAAGACACCGTACACCTAATGTGCAACTCTTTATACAGCAACCAGCCCATCCAGATCAAGCGGAGGGAGATTGCAGGATAAGTTAATGAAAACACAGACAGTATGCGCCAAAATTTTTCTAATCAAACGGTGTTGAAAATGCCAGAAATCATGC